>JAQBZA010000235.1 GCA_027622795.1 Planctomycetota bacterium
AAACCCAACCCCGACCGGTTCGCAGGGGTTGATCCCGACGACGGCACCACCCCACGGCCCGAGAACATGCTCCCGCCGAGGCTGATCCCCAATCCCGACAGCACCGCGGACTATGCTCGCGCCAAACGCACTTGCAGCGGCGTACCCAGCATGGCCGTCTCGCGGGGCGGACGCATCTGGGCCATGTGGTATTCGGGCACCACGCGAGGTGAAATCATCGAGCGGTGTCCGCACGCCTATGTGGTTGTCAGCACCAGCGGCGACGGCGGCAGGACATGGAAAGAGGTCCTCGCCATTGACCCCGACGGTCCCGGGCCGCTCAAGGCCTTCGACCCGCAACCCTGGGTCGATCCTGACGGGAAGCTCTGGATCATCTGGCATCACACCGGCGTCAGACACGCTTGGGCCATCACCGCTGATGATGCAGAGAAGGAAAATCCCGCTTGGTCGCAGCCGCGGATCATCACCTCTGGCATCATGATGAACAAACCCGCCATCCTCTCCAACGGCGACTGGCTCTTCGCCGTGAGCGAGAGGAAAACAGGCACCATGAATCTGATGAAGGCGCTGGTTTCCAGTGACCAGGGCCGCACGTTCCACGTGAAAGGCGAGCTGGAGATCAGCTACGACCTTCGGCCCTGTGAACCGATGATCGTCGAGCGCAAAGATGGCTCGCTCTGGATGCTGACTCGCTCGCAACAAGGCATCAGTGAAAGCCTTTCCACCGATGGCGGCGCGACCTGGAGCGAGCTGAAGGTGCAAGCCATCAAACACACCGCATCGCGCTTCTTCATCACGCGCCTCCAGTCCGGTCATCTCCTGCTCGTCAAGCACATGGGCGTGGACGTGGATCTGGAAGCCGTGGGCCGCTCCCAGCGCCGGGAACTGACGGCCTTCCTCTCGAAAGACGACGGCAAGACCTGGTCCGCAGGCCTCATGCTCGACGACCGAAACGGCATCTCCTATCCGGACGGCCAGCAAACCGACGACGGCACGATCCACCTCATCTGGGACTACTCCCGCTCCAAAGAGCAGGAGATCGTCATGACCAGCTTCCGTGAGGAGGACGTGCTGGCCGCCGATGAAGAAGCCGCCTCGCGTGTGAAGGCCAATCGCAAGCTCGTGAGCAAAGGAGGCACACCATTACGATGAAAACTACCCTCACACTCCTCGCCGCTCTGCTGCTCGATCCGCCCGGTGCCGTTGCCCAAGCCAAGCCCGAAGTCGCCAGTGAGGCGAAAGCTTCCAAGCGTGTGTGGGAATCCGCGCCCGATGAAAAGAAGACGCTGTGGCAGCAGCAGCGCGAGGCATTGAAGCACATCGACCTAGCAGACGATACGAAGCGCCAGATCATCATCGCACGCGGCGGCAGCGGGCCGGAGGAGTATCACGCGCATCCGACGACGGCGATGCTGGCGGACAACAGGACAATGTTTTGCGTCTGGAACATTGGCCACGGCGGCCACGCGGGGCCGATGGCTCGCAGTGATGACGCCGGACTGACCTGGACGCGCATGGACGACGCACTGCCGGCGAACTATGTGAACTTCAAGAACTGTCCGAGTATCTACCGCATCACCGATCCGCAGGGAAAAGAGCGGCTGTGGGTCTTTGCCGCACGCACCTTGACCGACAAAGAAAACCCGCGGAGCTTTCCCGGCCGCAAACAGGGCTACATGCCGCGCATCATGAGTGAGGACGACGGCAAGACCTGGCGTGAACCGCCGCCCATCGGCGGGCCGATCAGCAAGACCGATCCGTTCCGCTGCATCATGACCTTCTCCAGCATCGTGCGGCTCAAGGACGGCTCATCACTCGGCCTTTTCCATCGTGGCTCCGGCATCGGCGAAAGCGGGACGCTGCAAGTGCTGCAATCGATCACCCGCGATGGCGGCTTCACCTGGTCACCGCCCGTCCTCGCGTGCGATGGCACGAAGCTTGATGGTAAGCACCCGTGCGAGCCGTATGCCTTCCGCTCGCCCGACGGCAATGAACTGTGTTGTTTCATGCGCGAGAACCGCCGCAGCGGCACCAGCCTTGTCATGTTCAGCTACGACGAGGGACAGACATGGACCCAAGCCGTGGATGCCCCCTGGGGCCTCACCGGAGATCGGCACCATGGTATTCACTTGCCCGATGGTCGGCTCGTCATTGTCTTCCGCAACGCCTCGCCGCAATCGAAGGACAAAGGCGGCTTCATCGCCTGGGTCGGCACCTACGACGACATCAAGAAAGGCAAGCCGGGCCAGTATCGCGTCAGCCTGTTGAAGACCTTCAAAGACGGCTTCTATCCCGGCCTGCACCTTCTGCCCGACGGCATCATCATCGCCACCACGTATGCCACCTACCGCCGGGAAGACATCGGCTGCTCCATCGTTAGCGTCCGCTTCACAATGAGCGAGGTAGACGAAATCGGGAAGGCCCTAAAGTAATCCCAGAAAGAGCAAATCGCATGCGATACACACTCGCACTCACCACCGCCCTGCTACTCACGCCGCTGGCCGCGCTCCACGCTGCTGAACCGGTCACGATCGATCTCGCCAAGCGTACCTGGCAGGGCATCCCCGGCCTGGAACGCACCGCTCATGGTCGCGTGTTCGTCTCGTGGTTTACCGGCGGCCCGAAGGAACCTGCCCCCGACAACACGGCCGTCCTCTCCTTCAGCGACGATGGCGGCAAGACCTTCTCCCCACCGCAGGCCATGGCTTTGCCGCTCAACGATGGCACGCGGTGCTACGACCCGTGCCTGTGGATCGACCCGAAAGGCCGGCTCTGGTATCTCTTCAATCGCAGTCTCAAGGACAGCACCCGTCACGGGGTGTATGCGCGGGTCTGCGCCGATCCAGATGCCACGCCGCCGGTGTGGGGGGCAGAATTTCGCGTCGGATTCGACAGCCCCTTCAGCTTCCGAATGAACAAGCCGATCGTGCTCTCGACCGGGGAATGGGTCATGCCGGTGACGCACGCACTGGAGCCGGTCGCGGCGTGGGCGGGATTTGATCCCAAGCAGGTTCAGGGTGTGAGCATCTCGACCGATGAAGGCAAAACGTGGACGCTGCATGGCGCTGTGAAGACGCCCGGAGCGGCACTGGAAAACATGATCGTGGAACTCCGCGACGGCAGGCTGTGGATGCTCATCCGCACCGCGAAGGTGTTGTGGGAAAGTCACTCCTCCGACCGCGGCCGGACATGGACGAAGGCAGCCCCGACCACGATCGCCACGCCGCATTCACGATTCTTCATCCGCCGTCTGGCGTCGGGCAATCTGCTTTTGGTCAACCACTACAAGTTCACCGGCCGTAGTCATCTCACGGCGCAGCTTTCCACGGATGACGGCAGAACCTGGAATGACGGCCTCCTGCTCGATGAACGGGGCGGCCCGAACTTTCCCAATGGCGTGCCAGGCGGTGTCTCCTATCCCGACGGCGTGCAGGACGCAGATGGCCTAGTCTGGATCACCTATGACCGCGACCGAAACGGGGCAGGCGAGATCCTGCTTGCGCGGTTTCGAGAGGAAGACGTGGCCGCGGGACGTGACGTCTCCGGTGCCGTCAGCCTGCGACAGGTGGTGAACAGGCTCAGCGAGCCGGCGCTGTTGCCGACTGACTGGGATCCCGCCTTGGCCGGAGATCAGGTCCTGCAGCGCCTGGTCAAGGTGACCGCCCCGCAGGTGCAGGGGGCGCACGACGCCGAGTTCGTCTGCGTCGGCAACCGGGCCTACGTTGTGGCCGAGGTCAATGACGTGCGGGGTGGGGAGAGTGCCGCCTGGGCGGAAATCTACTGCAGCCTGTCGATCGTCTCCCTCGATCCGCCCGCGGTTGAGGAGGTGATCCCCTTCGCCCGCAGCGAGCAGGCCTTCGCCAACGAAACCCTGCCGGTGGGCGCCTGCTTCGTGCCCCGGATCATCCGGAAAGATCCCGACACACTGCGGTGCTACTTTGCCAGCGAGCAGCCGGGCCAGCGACAAGCCCAGACCTGGTTTCGCGACTTTGACCTGCAGACCGGCAGGTTCGCCGACACGATCCACAAGGCCAAGCTCGCGACGGCCGCGGGAACCTTCGACATGCAGCCACGGCATTTTCATGCCGATGCAGCCGCCCAGGGCTTCACCAAGCCGCCTCGAGATTTTGGGCTCTATCTCTTTGATTCCTTCAAGACGTTCGCCGGTGACACCTACGTTGCCCTCAACAATTTTCCCGGCCAGCAGAACGCGCTGGCCCGCGTCCGAGACGACCTGGCGACCTTTGAAATCCTCGGTCACTACAACGAGCCGCAGTCGGCCGCCCTCAGCGAGTCGGCCGTCAATCGGCTGCCTGATGGCAGCTGGATGGCAATCTGCCGCAACGATCGCGGCAACTATCACTTCACGACGAGCCCCGACGGCCGGACGTGGACACCCGGCAAGGAACTTCCGTTCGTGTCCAACGGGGCGAATTCGAAGCCGACGTTCGACCGGTTTGGCGACACCTACTACCTCGGCTGGCAGGAAGCCACGCGCATCAACGGCGTGGGGCGCAGCGTCTTCAACATCGACATCTCCCGCGACGGTACGACATGGAAGCGGAAGTATCGCTTCGAGACCCCACAGTCGTTTCAGTATCCGACGTTTCACGAGCATGCCGGCAGCATCTGGCTGACGGTGACGCAGGGTGACCATGACGCCTCCAGGAAGGAGCGGATCATGTTCGGCCGGCTCGAGGAGGTGGGAGAGTTTGAGCCGCAGCAGGGGCTGCAGCGAATCGAATGGCCTGCGCCGCCGCCACAGCCGGCGATCATGAAACAAGGGGTGAAGCTCTTTACCGACCGTGACTATGTCCTCGACGAAATGCCCGAGGCCGTTCGTGGCCTGCCCTTCCTCCGCACGAGCATCGAGCAGACAAACGCGACCGTCACTCAACAGGGCACGCTCTTTGCCCTGACGCCCACCGCGAGACCTGGTGCGGCAAGCCAGGAGGCGGCCCTGGTCGACGCGGGTTTTGCCAAGGTCGATGTTCCTGAAGTCCAGCTGTTTCCCGGTGAGATCAACCGTGTCAGCCTCTACCGCAAGGCAGTGCGTCCGGGAGAACGGCTGCAATTTCGGAAGCTCGTGCTACTGGTGCTGGCCGACGGTGCTCGGGTACAGGAACACAGCCCCTGACTGCCCGCAGCTTCTTCCTTGCGCGTGTCCGCAGATCGGCGTGACCGTAGGCTACGGTGACGCCTCACGAAACACGCCGCGGATCCAGTCGCCACGGGTGGTGGCTAACTCGGGTACCGGCAGACCATGCTGCCGAGCGAGGGCGGTCCAGCGATCCCTCACCGCCGTCGACAGCGGCTCATCGAGTTTGGCGGCATGCCCCGGGAAGGCCTCGAAATATTGGCTCACAATCGGCTTCCCCCGGGTTCCCGGCTTGGCCGGCGGCGGCTCAAGGCCGTGCCAGCCGCCGAGCATGCCCCACCGCTGAACAGCGCCGAAGTCGGGATGGTCGGGCGGCACGTCACTGACGTAAATCGTCGCCCCGCTCCGTGACCAGATTCGCTCCTGCAGGGCTTGCACTTTCACCTCCTGCACGGGCCCGTT
>JAQBZA010000236.1 GCA_027622795.1 Planctomycetota bacterium
CGCCGCTGGTTGTAGAACTCGAGCACAAGGGCTGGGTTTTTGGCCCACGCCTCGGGCGTCGCCACATCCTCCACGCGGTGGCCTTCCCAGAGGCCGCCGTCGCCGCGAAATGTCTTGAGCCCGCTCTCGGCGCTAATCCCGGCGCCGGTAAACACAACAACCTTTTTCATGGAGACCTCAGAGCGGGGCGGGATTACGGGATCAATTGGTCGGTGGGGTCGTCGCCCGATCGGGCCAGATGCGCCATCCAGCCGGAAGAATACGCTCGACCGCGTGAAAAGTTTCCTGAGAAATTTTTTGTGAAATGGACCAAGGTTGTCCCTCGCGTTCCGATACTCCCGCCACGGTGAAAGAAGGGCCTGTCCGCAAGGCTGCTTCACCTTCAGGCCCAACGGGAGAAGACTCATGCACGAGAAACAGATTGATCCGCCCACCAAAAGCCGGCTCGACGACGCCATGGCCCTGCTCGATTCTCGGTCGCGGCACGTCATGGAGCTGTGGCTGGAGGGGGAGAGCCATCAGGAGATCGCGAAAATCATCGGCCTTCCGGAGCGAGCCATCGCCCTGATTCGGCGATCTTCGCTCTGGCGGTTGCGGGATCTCATTGCCCTAGAGGCTGCGGCGGAAGACACGGAATTCTCGCCCGGGAGGCCAAAATAGTGCCAATGGACCAGGGTTGTCCTGCGACTGTGCTTCAATCCATCGACAGAACTTCGCCCGTTTTCCCCTATGGAGGCTTTCACATGATCGGCCCGGCAAAACACAGGCTGCACGATTACGAGGCCGGCTGGCTGACGCTTCTGCTCCGGATGGGAGTGGCCGACGAGAAGGAGCTGTATGCAGCTCAGAATCGGGTGGCTCAGGCGGCAATCCGAAAGATGGAAGAGCGGCGGGAAAGGCGACGCGCGGAGCGGGAGCGGAAACGGCGGAAGCGGGAGTGAAGAAGAGAGGCCGTTGGATGCGCTATGACACACTCTGCTCGAGCGTGAATGTGGCTAGCGGTGATGCGATGTGCTAAAGTACACCCAGCATCAAGAACGGCTTGTCCCCCATTGACAGCCGAAAGCACGCCTCGTCGGTGTGCTGGCAATCCGAGCCACTGCAAGGCAAACGGTGCCTTCCGGGGCCGAGAAATCGGCACCGGGATGTGCTTGAGGCGAAAGCCTCTTGAAACAATGTTGCAGCACCGGGTTGGGCGACCGCGCCCGATTCGGTGGTTCTTGATGCGTTGTCCACTCTGGAGAACGCACTATGTCCCTCAGAACAGAGTTCCGTGACCGCGAGAGGCGGATTCGCATTGCCGACGCACGCGCGTCTGAGGCAAACGAACTCGCGAGAAATGCTGTCGAGAGCAATTCAAAGACGACGTGGCGGGCCGCGGTGACCCGCTTCCGGACGGCTGCGACCCTGTACCGCCAAGCGGGCCTCGGCCTCCTGGCGAAGGCCCAGTGGCTCTCGTGCGCCGCGTGTGTCGGCGCCCTGGGCGACACGGAAGGTGCAGCAACGTGCCGCCGTGAGGCCGAGGTCATACCCGTGTATTGGGAGGGCGAGAAATGAATGACCGACCAGTGATTCGTCTGATGGCAGAGGGAGCGCTCTTCGAGATATTTGCCCGCACGACGCCGGAAGGCCAGACAGTTTTCTGGAGCCGAAGCTTCGCGATGGCCGACGACCCCGACGAGTGGCGCGGCGGTGGCTCGCCAGAGACAACCGACCTTGCGGACGTCGTCCCGGAGATATGGCAGAAACTCTACCCCGCTCTTGTCGCACCGGAGGTCAGGCCGTGGTTTCGCGCGAGGTTCGATCCTCGCGGATCAAATAGAGATGCCACCGAGCGATGGCTCAGGCTGCTCGCATCAACGCCGCCTGATGAATGGAGCGAATATGACCCCTTCTGACCTCGTAGCCTGTCAAAGATCCAACCACCGGCGTAGTGCTGCATCGACTTGGCTCGCATCGTCGGAGCCTAGTCGACCAACTATTTTAATGACGAGCGATGCGTGGATCGTGTACAGTCCCCGCTTGACTACTGAAGCCACGTTCAGCCCGGCTCCCTGCCAATCGGCAAGGCTGAACTCACCATCGAGTAGCCGATCAGTCTTGCTCGTCAAAGGCACGACAAAAAACGTCTTGCGAGCGATGCTCTCCACTCACCACGACCGCCGGCCGCACCTTAACGCCGGTGCGGTCTGAAAACGGATAGGCGACAAGAATGACGTCATTTCTGGAGAAGCTTGGCATATTCGTCGTCTTTAGGGTTGCCCCATATTTCGGCGAGTGACTTCTGGCTGGCATCAATCCAAAAGTCGGTGCCATCGTCGGGCAGCACTGTCACAAGAACCTTGGCCCCTTCTGGAAGAGTCGCCGGTTCCGCCAGCTCGACCTTCCCGTCGTGGATGACTGCCTTGAGGGTGACGATCATGAGAAGAGGACTCCGGTGCGGTGTGGGGCGAGAAACCCACATTTAGTATACGCCCGTTCATAAAGCAGTCAAGCAGCTTCGTTCGGGCAGGACTCGATTCTACCCAGGATGAAGATTTTCTCTGCGGGCCGCACACCGCTGGCCATGAAGCCCGCAGTCTCTCAATGTTTCTGGTCGAAAAAGAGCTGCGTCCCCTTTTCGTAGCCCCCCTTTTCGTAGCCGCTCTCGGACATCGCGGCCGCCGCGAGACGTTGGATCCCGGCACAGGGTCAGCGATTCATGTGTTTCGCCGACGGAAAGTTGATGAAGGAATCGAATGCGGTGCAGATTCCGGCACCACTAAGCGATGGCCCACAGCAGCACGGGTGGCTTCGTTATTCGATTACGGTAGCCAACTCAGCGATGACCCGCAGATCGTCGACCTGATCTGGGTTGATCCAGATGGCAGGAAACTCTCGGTTGCGTGGCACTAGCTGGATCGCCGTGTGCTGCCACGAGCCATCTTCGCCCGCATCCAGATCCTCGACCTTGAGGGAGCGATAGTCTTTCACCGTGTATGACCCGCCAGTTTCTGGATCGCTGATCGCCCAGTGCTGCACCAGCAGCGTCTTGCCCCCGCGGGAGCCGGCGACATCCCTGCGAAACACGCAATACGAGCCATCGGGAATGAGTGGCTCCATCGACCGGCCAAACACCTGCGACACAAAATAACGCTCGTCCGGCCTGATGCCTTGGGGAGTCGGCATCCACCCAAGGCAATCAGCGGCAACTGAAGGCCCAAACTCACTCGCCGCTGCCTTCAGGTCATAAACCGGGAGGCAGTCAACATAAGGCTCACCTTCTGGCTCAGGCTGAAGGACCGGTCGTGTGGCTGCAGCCACACCAGCCGATTGTCGCGCCGCATCGTCTGCGAAGGCCCGCGTTGCAAGCCTAAGCCGATCTCGCAGGTAGTCTCGTAAGGCTGCGTCTGCGCACCACACGAAGCATCCCTTGCGGCCCCGTGAGAGCAACACCTTATAGGTGTTCTTGATGATGGCCTGAACCTTCTCGTGCACTGCGGCGGTTGCCTCCGCATCTCCCTTCGCAGCCTCGAGGGCTTTTTTCCAACCCTTCAATGAACTGTCGGTCTTCGCTCGCTTGGCTGGGTCGCCAACCACCTTGCCATTCTCGTAGCGGAGATCAGGCCCGATCAGCACGCCGAGCCAATCAAACTCCACGCCCTGGCAGGTGTGCACGCAACCGACCTGATCAATTCCGTCCTTCGACGTCGCCCAGTTCTCGCCATCAAAGTTCCAGGGGAGGGCCAGCCCATCGGCGGTGACGTGCTTGAGGTGACCGTGTCGCTTGCGGCCAGCCTTCTTGGGCCACTCCCAGGAATATCCCGCGATGAGCCGAGCTTTGTTGGTGGCGTTCCGAGCCTTGAGAGCCTTGTAGAGAGCGGAGGCGTCGTCAAACACCTGAAACTCATACTGCTCGTCAGCCCAGTTGTCGTAGTTGCCGGTGGGCCGCACCTGCAAGACATCGTCGAGCCAGTTGAGGTAGCCGTCGGACCCGCCGCAGCGAAACTGCGCAGTGAGCGTAAACGGCTCATGCACGTTGGCCTTGTATTTCTTGGCCGCCTCGCGGATGCGCTCTTCGCTTCCGGCGTCGATCCATTGCACGCGTTGTGTCTCATCGAGGAAGAACACGCTGATGCGGGCCGCCCGCACCATGTCCTCGACCATGCTCTCCCCTTTGTATTGGTAGGCCTCATCCTTGAGCCGGTGGGCTTCGTCGACGATCAGCACCTCGTGGGTACGGTCTTTCATGAAGTCCGATTGGTGAAAGCTCCACGACGACTGAAACAACGCCTTGCCATCGTCGCGATACTCCTGGTGTCGCTTCGTGAGTTGTTCGGAAAGCGTGTCGCGAAAGGCCTTATTGGGAGCCACGAGAAATCCGAGCCGCTTTGACTGAAGCACCTCCGCCAGGAGCCGCACCGCGATCACAGACTTCCCGGTGCCCGGGCCGCCATGCACGATGAAGACCTGCCGCTTGGCTGCGGTGGCGACGCCCGTGATGGCATGGCGAATGATCTGAAACGCCTCATTCTGGGTATCGATCAGCTCAAAGTCTTCGTTGCCGTCGAGCATGCTGGCGACTCGCTCGATGAGGGCCGGCGCGGGGATGAGCCGCCCTTGCTCCAAGAGATAGAGCACATTTTCCTTCGACCGGTGCCGAACGTATTTCTCGATGTAGCGGGCGAGGGCATCGGCATCGTCAGCAAGAAAAAGATGCGTGTCGTCGATGATATGACGATAGCGGGCGTCTTCGAGCGGCTCGGGGCGGCGACGAACGAGGTTGAAGAGATAGGCGGCGGAGTGGATGCCGATATTTTTCTCGGCGATGTCAGCATTGAAGCGGAGGATGAGCCCCTTGTATTTGCGGGCCTGCACACACGGATGCTGCGAAAGGGAGCCGCCACCGTAGGGCGACCAAACGAGTTCTGGCACGTCCGACGTATCGGCATCGCTCCAGGCTTTGAGCTCGAGCACGACGCCGTTGTCGCCATTGCCATCGCTGCCAGCGAGCAGCACATCGATCCGTGAACGACCAGCAGCCGAGATGTGGTATTCAATGGCCACCTGCACGTCGTCATCGATTGCAGCTCGGCGGAGGGTGCCAGAAAACCGCGCGTATTCATCGGCCCACACATGGCGGTCGGCGGGCACGCCGCCGGTCTGGCGAGTAAAGCCATCGACCAGCTTTCTTTCGAGTCGATTGAGGTCGACATCTTCGAGAAACTGCCGCTTCGTCTCGGCGTAGATGATCATCGATCGCCGAGCTCCGTGTATTTGCGGGCGTTGCCGCGGGCTAGAGCAACGGGGTATTTCTGCTCGTTGGCGGCGAGTTTGTCGGCAATCGCCTGGCCGACGTCGATCTCAAGCCGATCAGCGAGCAGGAGCGCGAAGAGAAAGACGTCGGCAACTTCTTCAACGACGGCTTCTCGCTTGGGGCCATCCTTCAGGTCCTGAGCAATTTCTTTGTCGGTCTTCCACAAAAACCGCTCCTGCAGCTCTGCCGCTTCAATCGCGATCGCCGCGGCGAGATTTTTGGGTGTGTGAAACTGCGACCAGTCGCGGGCGTCGCGAAAGC
>JAQBZA010000237.1 GCA_027622795.1 Planctomycetota bacterium
GATGTCCCGCGAACCGCTCATCCCCTGCACCCTAAACGACAGCCGCATCTGCCGGAAGTGGAGCCTGCGGCGTGGCCTCGTCACCGCTGGCGGGGATGCTCCTGCCGCCAGAGTGACGGGGAAACCGGATGATCCGCTGCCCACAGCCCACGGCGAGCCCGCCGCGCCGCCTTCTCAGCGGCGACGAGATCGGGATCGGGTGTGAAGCCACCGAACACCCAGGCATGTCCCTCGGCGACCAATTCCCGGTTGAGATTGCGGTCCTCGAGCCACAACGTGCCGAGCAGCCGCCCGTATTGATCGCGGGCGGCGCCGGCCACCCGAACCCGACGGCCGATGAGTTTCTGATCGAGCGCGTTGCGGGCCGAGCGGCCGTGGGGCTGGTCGAACTCCGGCGCATCGATGCCCTGCAGGCGGATCTTCACCATTTGTCCGGACTCATCGATGCAGGTGACCGTGTCGCCGTCGTTGACCATCTCCACCCGCCACAGTGGCCGGCCGGCCGCATCGTGCTGCGGACACATCGGCACGGTCGCGGCAACCACCGAAACGATCGCCGCACCGACGACAGACCACGACCGCAGGTGGCGGAGGAGGTTGCGGGGCACAGGTGGGATGCGGAAGGTTGGGAAAGCCACAGGTGAAACATGAACAACGGAATGCTGGTAAGCCGGATCATTTTCCTAACAAGTTTTTGGCTCAAGTTTGCCGATTGTGACGGCTATGACGATGACTTCGACTTTTCTGCTTCGTATCGCCGGCCTTGTCTCCCAACTTTTCCTCGTCGTGGGCGTGGTGGGCACCCTGTTGGGAGGAATACCCGTCAGGGCCGAGTCCTTTCCCACTGTTGTTGAGGAGACGGCCGAGGAGTCGGTGTCGGAGCCAGACCTGATCGTGCCGCGCGTGGAGTTCATGTCCGAACTCGCGTTTGCCCAAGGCACGATTCAGGACCCGGCGATCGAGACCGTTGACGAGATGGATACCCGGCGGTCGGTGACTGGCGGCGGCCGACCGGGTGGTGGCGGAGGCCAGTGGTGGGACTCGATCCGTGACCCCTCCATTCGCACGGTCGATGAGCAGACCTACGGTGACACCAAGTCTGCCAAAAAAACAGTGGTACGAGCGGATCAACATTCGCGGCTACACGCAGTTTCGCATCAATAGTGTGCTGTGGAATGACGAGAGTCAGGCGCCGCCCTACCATCCGGCCGACAAGTCGATCGGGCCGTTCAACGAGTTCTTCATCCGTCGCTGCCGCATCATCTTTTCCGGCGACTTGAGTGACCGACTCTATTTCTACATCCAGCCTGACTTCGCCTCCAGTGTGTCGGGAGCCCGCGATGGAGTGACGAATTTCACGCAACTCCGCGACTGCTATGGCGACGTGTACCTTTCGGAAAACAAGGTCAACCGCCTGCGGCTGGGGCTGTCGAAGGTGCCTTTCGGCTGGGACAACATGCAATCGAGTTCTAATCGCTTGCCACTGGACCGCTCCGATCCCATCAACAGTGCGATCAACGGCGAGCGCGGAATGGGCATCTTCTACTACTGGACTCCCGAGTATGCCCAAGATCTTTACAAGGAAGTCCTTGATGAAGGCCTCAAGGGATCGGGCAACTACGGTGTCTTCGGCATCGGTGTCTACAACGGGCAGGGTGTGTCGCGGTTTGATGAAAATAGCAACATGCATTTTGTGATGCGGCTGGAGCTGCCGTGGAAGAATGACAGAGGTCAGATCATGGAGGCGGGGGTGCAGGCGTACACTGGCAGCTACTCCCCCTACGTGGCACCGATCGACACCAGCTTTGGCGAGGTGGTGCCGATTCCGGATCCACTCAATGGAGTACTCGACCAACGCATCGGGGGCACGTTTGTGTACTACCCGCAGCCGTTCGGATTTACGACCGAATGGAATGTGGGCGACGGTCCGCAGCTCACCGATCTCGACCTGCCTCAGCCGATCATCCGCAGCCGACCCCTCAACGGCGGGTATGTGCTGCTGAACTACAAGATCGATACCGAGGACTGGGGCATCGTGTTTCCCTATTTCCGATGGCAGCAGTACAAGGGCGGCTACCTCTGGGAGAAAAACAGCCCCGATACGTTTCTCAATGAGTTCAACCTCGGAGTCGAATGGCAGTCCAGCCCCAGATGGAATTCACGATGGAATACGACTGGACGAATCGGACGAACACGGGATCCGACGCCAAGATCATCGACAACAATTACGCCCAGTTTCAGGGCGACCTGCTGCGATTTCAGTTTCAGATGAACTATTGACGTGGTGGCCGATCGCTTGATGGGGCAGGCGTGTCATTGGGCCGCCAGATCGAGGCAGAGAAGGTGGTATTCCTCTCGGTCGCGGCGGCTCACGCCGGGTACGCTTCGGCAGCCGGTAATGAAGAGTCGGCGATTGGCGAGCACCGGGGCCGTCCAGCAGGGGTGATCAAGCTCGGGGAAGGTCACGCGGCTGATTTCGTGACACCGCTCCGGGGTGGCTTCGACCAGGGCGAGCGTACCCCGCTCACCCATCACGATGAATCGACCATCGGCAAAGATCGCAGAGCCTCGGCCGTAGAATGGTTCACCCGCTGCGGGGCTGTTGTCGGACGGTATCCGCCACCGCACTGCGCCGTCGGTGGCCCGCACGCAGCGAAAGTCGGAGCCCTGCTCGTGGCGGCCACTGAAGCCGTAGAGAAATCCGCTGCGGGCAATCGTCGTCGACCAGTGGTTTTGCATGGCGTCTTCATCCTGCCAGACGACCGCGGCTGAGCGGCCGTCCGGGGCGACCTCGAGCATCGCCGCTCCAGTGTCATACGCGGCAGACAAAAAAATCTGGTTGCCAACTACGACTGGCTGCGCGGCGTTGACCGAGTCGTGCAGCGGCGACCGAAACCAGAAGGCGAACCGCATGCGACCGGTGGCGGGGTCGAGCGAGACGAGCCCTGGTCGCATGAAGCAGAGAAGGTGCCGTTGGCCGTGGATGGTGGCTATGGCGGGAGACGCGTAGCTGGCGAGCTTCTCCGGAGGGCGATCGCGCTGGATCCGAACTGGTGCGGCCGGGAAGTCGTCGAAGCCGATGGATTGCCACCGCGTCTTGCCGGTGGCGAGATCAAAGCCGACAACGCCCGACCGCGGATGGCCACCGACGATGACGATCAGTTGGTCGCCATCGATCAGGGGCGTCGCTCCGGCACCAAAAAAAGCGGACGGCACGGCAAACTCGGCATGCGTTTGTCGCTGCCAGACGAGCTCGCCGGAGGTCAGATCCCGGCATGTGAGCCGACCCTCTGCACCAAACGTGATGCAATGATCGGCGGTGAGTACGGGAGCCGCCCGAGGCCCGCCGTTGTAGCCGTAGGGGTCGACGAAATCGGTCGGATCGGTTTTCCTCCAGAGTGTCGCCCCCGTCTTCGGGTCGAGGCACTCAACAACCTCTTCATCTTGCTCGCGATGAAAGAAGACGAGCCGATCACCGCGCACGGCTGGCGCCGCATAGCCTTCGCCGACCGGCTTTTTCCAGACCACCGGCGGTCCATCGGCGGGCCACTTGGCCAGCAACCCCGTCTCCACCGAGATGCCCGACCCCTGCGGTCCGAGAAAGGCCGGCCAGTCATCGCCGCAGGCATTCCCAATCGGTGCGAGCAGCAAGACGAGCGCGATGAGAACGCTGTCGGCAGAGTAGCAACGGTGTCCTGAGGGCCGCCATGTCATCCCCCGGAATCATAAAGCAAGGTTCAGAAAATAGCCCAGCATTGAGGTGCGTCGAGGTGCGTCGCTCCACGATCAGCCCATGGCGGCGCGTCGTAACAACCAACCCCACAACAGGTTGCGACTCACTGTCCCAAGCCCATTCCGACGGCTGGCGGCCCCCCTTATCCCGAGGGTTCAATCGTATGCTACGATTATGCCGATCAAAAGGAATCCGTCTGACGTGGCCGGATGTGATTTGTTCCCAAAGTAGCACCGATCGTCTGTCATACTTCTCAGAGCGAGGAAAACATGCATCGCGGCATTACATCTGGAATGGATCGGCGTTCGTTTCTCACCGTCGGCTCGATCGGCGGTCTCGGGCTGTCGCTCGGTGACTTCTTTCGCATGCAGGCTGCCTCAGCTTCGGCTGAAGAGGCTACCAAGGAAGGTGTTGCCAAGTCGATCATCCAGATCTTTCTGCCCGGAGGGTATGCCCACCAGGAGACATTTGATCCCAAGCCATACGCACCGGTTGAATACCGCGGGCCTCTCGGCAACATCGAAACCGCGCTTCCCGGAGTGCGATTCGGTGAGGTCCTGCCGCACACGGCGAAGATCGCCGACAAACTGGCGATCTGCCGATCGATGACGCATGGCGAGGCCGCGCACGAGCGTGGCACGCACAACATGTTCACGGGCTATCGGCCGAGCCCGGCACTCCAGTACCCGAGCCTTGGCTCGGTGATTTCTCACGAGTTTGGTCCGCGGGAAAGCCTGCCCCCGTATGTGTGCATCCCGTCGCAGCCCAACGAGTTTGCTGGTTCCGGCTACCTCAGCAGTGCCTATTCGGGCTTCAGCCTCGGCTCAGACCCGGCCGACCCCAATTTCAAGGTTCGTGACCTGAATCTGCCCAATGGGGTTGATACCGGTCGCTTCGACAAGCGTCGTCGCATGCTCGATGTCGTCAATGATCATTTCCGCCAGAAGGAAAAGAGTGATTCACTTGACGCGCTCGACACCTTCTACCAGCGTGCCTACAGCCTGATCAGCTCAGCCAAGGCACAGGAGGCCTTTGATCTCACGAAGGAGCCGGAGGAGATCAAGAACGAGTACGGCAAGAACCAGGCCGGCATGCGGATGCTGCTGGCCCGCCGGCTCGTCGAGTCGGGCGTGCGGTTTGTCACGCTCACCTACGGTGGCTGGGATCACCACGACAACATCGCCAACAACATGAAGCGACAAACGCCGGCGTTTGACCAAGGGTTTGCTTCGCTGATTCGCGATCTGGAGCGGCGCGGACTGCTGGCCTCCACGCTTGTGTGCGTGACGACAGAGTTTGGCCGGACGCCAAAGATCAACCCCACCGCCGGTCGCGATCACTGGCCCAAGGTGTACAGCATCGTCATGGCTGGTGGCGGCATCAAGGCGGGCATCGTCTACGGCTCGAGCAATGCGACAGCCAGCGAGCCGGAAGACAATCCGCTCACCGTCGAAGACTGGGCAACCACGCTCTACGATCGGCTCGGAATCAATGCCCGCAAGGAATTGATGGCTCCGGGAGCACGGCCGATCGAAATCGTCGACGGCGGTAAGGTGCTCCCCGATCTGATCGTCTGAGCCTCGGTGTTCGGTGTTGCATGCTTGGCCGGCAGAGTCACCACCCACTACCTGCTGAACCCCGCCTTCATCCCTGATCCGCAGGAGGAGACATGCATCCATTCATGCCCACGTCCGCCGTGCAGCGCGGCCTCGCCAAACCGTTGATCATGGTCGTGGCTGGCTTTCTCGCGCTGGCAGCGGGAACCGCTACAGCCTCGTTTCCACAGCTGTCGCTGATCTTGCCGCGTGGTGCGCAGCGTGGGG
>JAQBZA010000238.1 GCA_027622795.1 Planctomycetota bacterium
CGGCTCGTCGTTGCGGGTGGAGAGGGCCGTGAGCAGGTTGAAGCCCGTCACGCCAAAGGGATGGATCATGCTGTGCGTGCCGCCGGAAAGCATCACGTCGGCATCGCCACGGCGAACCAGTTCGGCCGCCTCGCCGATCGCCTGGCTGGAGGCGGCGCAGGCGGTGAGACAGTTGAGATTGGGCCCCTGGGCGTCGAACATCCCGGCCAGATGGGCGGCCGGCATGTTGGGCTCCTGCTCCACCTCGGTGAGCGGATGCAGGGTCTCCAGGCCGAGCTTCGTGAACTTCGCCACGTCGAGCGTGTCGCCCGAAATCGCCGCCATCATCATCTTCGTGAAGGAGTCGAAATCCTGCTGCCCCTCGCCGCTGCCGAGGTAGACCCCCAGCCGCGTCGGATCGGCCGGCAGCCCCTTTTCAAGGCCGGCATCCCGCATCGCCTGCAGCGCGGCCCCGGCGGCAAACCGCGTGTGGCGACCGCAAAACTCCCACCGTTTGGGATCCTCCCCTTCGTCGGCCACACTCCAGTCGCGAACCTCGGCCGAGATCTTCGTGGGAAACTTGGAGGCGTCGAAGACGGTCGTCAGGCCGACGGCCGACCTGGCCGCCTTGAGGTTGCCCCAGAGCTGCTCTACCTTCACGCCCAATGGCGTCACGCAGCCCATGCCGGTGATCACGACCCTCCGCCTGCCGGCACCCATCGTGTCGCTTCCTTCCTGAAAGTGTGGGCCTGAAACGTGTGAGACGAGAGGCGGCCGCGATCACCAATCGGGCCGCGTCAGCGGCTGCCCGGACTCGTCGCGACCGACGTCATAAATATGCATCTGATCGAGCCACCGCAGCAATTCCTCGGGCTCGAACAATTTCGGAACGCCGTCGCCCGGCTCAAGGTGGGCAAAGAAAATTTCCGCCTCCCCCTGCACCTCGTCGCCGACGGTTGTCTTCACGCGGGTGAGCGAGCCGGCCGGCTTCAGGTCGAGGATCTCGGCATGAAACTTGAGCGTGTCGCCGGGCACGGCATCGAAGTGAAATTCGGCGCCCGCCACCTTCGCGAGCACGACGCGTCGGTTGTAGTCGATCGCCTCGGCGACCAGGAGCCCCGCCGCCTGCGCCATGCCCTCCACGATCAGGGAGTTGGGCATCAAGGCCACGCCCGGGAAGTGGTCGTGCATATGCTCCTCCGCCAGCGACACGTTCTTCACGGCCGTGGCGTGCTTGCCCCGCACAAACTCCTCAAAACGATCGATCCAGAACCAACGCATGGCGAAATCCTGGGCGACCGATCAGCCGCCCACCTTGCTCTGCACGTATCGCACCATGTCTTCCACGGTGAGCGTGTTGGCAAAGTTCTGAACGCTGGGGTTGGCCTCGAACTTCGACAGGTCGGCAAACGGCATCCGGGCCTTCAGCGCGGCTAGGCCGGCAGCGTTGAGCTTACCATCGGCGACATATTCGGTGCTCGACAGCACGTCTTCGGGGAACAGTTCGCCACGGGGAATCTTGATGCCGAACGCCTTCTCGAGGCGAAACACGATATCGAGAAAATCGATCGACTCGGCGCCGAGATCGCCCACCATTGTCGCCGTGGGCGACACTTCATCCTCGTCGACTCCGAGGGCATCGACGAGAGCAGCCTTAACCTTCTCAAAGATTTCATCACGCGACGGCATCGACTGGTACCTTGGGAAAACATGGGAATCGTCCAAAACACTAGACGCCGGTTGTACTGTCGGCCCGCCTGATTGGGAACCCGAAGCCAACCGGAGGGGACGGGCGCCAGCCGCAAAACCGGGAAAAACGGCCGAGGCGCTGAAATTTCCAGCGATCGTCACCGCGCCAAGGAGGCAACCCCCGGGACCGGGGCGGCCACCGGCAGGGCCATGCTGGGCCCGCCGTAAACAACCCGCCGCGGGGCGGAACCGCCACGCGAGGCGGGATGGAGCACCGCCCATAACTTCCGCATTTCCGACCGCACCCGGGCGTCGATCGCGTCACCGTAGGGCCGCCGGTCGGCCATATTGTAGCGCTCGAGGACGAGCTTCGCGGTGAGGCTTGTGCGATCTCCGACGGTGCCGCTGGCCTTCACCTTGGTCGTGGTCTCATCCTGCGAAATCACCTCGGCCGTGACCGTGAGTACACGTCCCGGCTCAACAAAGTCACCATATTTCACGTTCTTCGCCTGCCGCAGCACCACGATGCTGTGGGCGAAGTCTTCGCCCAGCCGAATCGTCCAGGCGGCAGCCTGCGTCATCGCCTCAAGCATCAGCACCCCCGGCATCACCGGGAAACAGGGAAAGTGATCGGCCAGATACTCCTCGGAGAGCGAAAGCGTCTTGATCGCGGTGATGCTCTTGCCGGGCTCGACGGCAATGACTCGATCCAGAAGTGTGAAACGCATGACGGCTCCGTGGTCGATTCTCAGACGGGGGGATTGATCCGGAGTATACCCTCGCCGAGGGTCGTGCCACACCCGCCGGCCACTCTGGCAACCATTTTTTTGCCGCCTGCCACGCTGACAGCCGCCCCGACCGCTGCGACCGCAAAAGTTTCCCAGCCCGTGACCGATGTCGCTGGTTTTCCCGCGGTTTCAGCACCGCCAGCCATCGAGACACCTGTTCACCATTCATCTGGCACGCTCGTTGCATTCGGTGTTCCATCGGCACCACGGTGAGGAGCCGCGGGTTGCCTTTCGACGCCGTCGCTGCGAACGATTGACCGCGGTGCCTGCATCGCGGTTGCACGCCTCCAGGGACGGTGCCACACCACCACACCATCACCGAGGAGAAACGAGATGCAAACGTTTCGTGCGGGCTTCGCGCTCCCGCTTGAGGAACTGCGCGACGAAATGGATCGGCTTTGGACGTCGCTCACCGCAGCGCCGCCACTGCACGGCTGGGGTACCGAGCGACGGACCGGCGTCTTTCCGGCCGTAAACATGCGGGATGGTGGCGATGCGATCGTGATCGAGGCCGAACTGCCCGGCCTCGACGTTGGCAATATCGACATCAACGTCACTGCCGATGAAGTCGTGCTAAAGGGCACGCGACCCGAGGCGGCGGGGCAGCCGGGCAACGGGTCGGCAGCTGAGGCAAGTGTCACGTGGCTCCGTCGCGAGCGGGGCGCGGGGGCCTTCGAACGGCGGCTGAGCCTGCCGGTGGCGGTCGATGCGTCACGGGTCGAAGCCCAGCTCGTCGATGGTGTGCTCACGGTCACCTGCCCGAAGGCGCCGGAAAGCCAGCCCCACAAGGTCACGGTCCGCACGGCCTCATAACGGCCGGAAACGACTCCTGCGTGTCATGCCTGCGTCACTGAATTTTCATTTTTTGAAAGGAGACCCACCCATGAGTTCTTCCCTCACTGAAACCGCTCCTGAGATTGCCGGCCGGCAGACCGGTGGCGAGCCCGCGCTCACCTACCAGCCACATGTCGATGTCTGCGACACCGGCAGCAGCCTCACCATTCGGGCCGACATCCCCGGCGCGAGTGCCGAATCGATCGACGTCGCTTTTGAAGACGGTGTGCTCTCGGTGCATGCGAAGGTGCCCGCCCGCGAACTGCCGGGCCGCGTGCTGCGGCAGGAATATGGCATCGGCGACTATCGCCGGTCGTTCCGCCTTGGTGACGGCTTCGACGGCGCGGGCATCACCGCCGAGTATCGGCGGGGCGTGCTGTCGATCGACGTGCCCCGGCTGGCGGCCGTGCGGCCGCGGAAGGTCGAGGTTCGCGTGGCCCCTGCCTGAGGCTGCATCCGCCGAGCATTCGATTCGTGTGTAGTTACGTTCCTCACTTTTGAGAGAAGGAGAGATCGATGAATCTGATTCCTTTTCGCACGAAGCGGACCAGCGGCATCGAAGCCGGCAACATGGCGACCCTGGCCGATTTTCGCAACGAGATGAACCGCCTCTTCGAAGGCTTCTTCAGCCGGCCGCTGATGATGCCAACGTGGTTCGAGCAGGTGGAGCCGGGCCAATGGATGCCGGCGATCGACATGTCGGAAGACGAGTCGAAGATTCATGTCCGCGCGGAATTGCCCGGCATGGGCCCGGAAGATGTTGATGTGAGCGTGTCGGAGGATCGGCTCGTGATCGCCGGCGAGAAAAAGACCGAGTCGGCCAGCTGGGCGCACCGCGAGAGCCACTACGGTGCGTTCACGCGGGCGATCCCGTTGCCCGAGGCGGTCGATCCGTCGCAGGTCACGGCCCGCTACGACAAGGGCGTGCTCGCGGTGGAACTGACGAAGTCTCCCACCGCCGCCTCACGAAAGGTGCCCGTGCAGATCGGAGGCTAGCTTCACGTGGCTAGGTTCACGTGGACAAAGCCCTCCATGGCCTTTGTCCACTTGGGCGACCCCCAAAAGCCAAGGTTTTTCGGGGTCGCCGATCGCCGCGTCGTGCAGCGGCAGACGGGTAGACAGAGTCTGCTCGATCCAAACGGCAGACAGTTCGTGCTATTCTCGGGGCCGCGGGTGGATCATGCCCGCGGCCCCGGTCTTTTTGTCGTTCGTTATGACAGTCCCTCGAGTCGTGCTTCTTTGTCGTGGAGTGGCGGATGCCTCTCGTCCTTGATCGATCTGCTGGCCACCTGGCCCCATCTGGCAACGGCCCGCTGGCGATCGATTTTTCCGGCATCACGCCCGACCGACTTGTCGGCCAATCAGAGGCCGAAATTGCCCGCCTGCCAGTCATTGCCGATGAACGGCCGTGCTCGCTTGGGGATGTGTGTGCCGTGCAGGGAACCGTCGACGATGGCCGCATCGAATGCCGCGGCGACTTCACGCGAGTGCATTGGCTGGCGGCCGGCATGCAGTGGGGCGAGATGGTGGTTGCTGAAACGGTCGGCCGCCATGCGGGCGAGGGCATGACCGGAGGGCGGCTCCGGATTGGCGGAGATGCCGGCGACTGGCTGGCCGCCGAAATGGCCGGCGGCGCGGTGCATGTCATGGGTGGCGCGGGTGACAACACGGCCGGAGCCCTGCCGGGCACCCAGCATGGCATGCGGGGGGGCATGGTGCTCGTGGAAGGGCATGTCGGCAGCCTCGCCGGGGCGCGGATGCGACGGGGCATTCTCGCCGTCGGAAGCGGCTGCGGCTCGGCGGCCGCCTTCGAGCTGCGGGCCGGCACGGTGATTGTGATCGGAGAGCTTGGCCCGCAGGCCGGCCTTGGGATGCGGCGGGGGTCGCTCGTTGCCGCCTCCACCCGGCCTGAAATTCCGCCGCTCTTTCGTCGCGGAGCCCTGTGGCTGCCCACGTTTCTGCCTCTTTTGGCCGCCGGTCTGCGGCGGGCCGGTTGGCGGGCGATTCGGTCGCTGGGCGATGCGTTTGGCCAGCCCTGGCAGCAGTGGCATGGCGATCCGCTGGCGGGCGGACGGGGCGAGATTTTGTATCGGGGCGGCCTCGACGCGGCCGTTTCCTGAGGGCCGCTTTCGTCGCCCCCGATTTTCGGCTAGCATCTGGGGCTCCGCTGAATGCAGCGGAAGCCGACTCCATTCCCTGTCTTCGACGCCCTATGCCCACGATCAGCCAACTCGTCCGCAGTCGCCGCCGACCCAAGCGGAAGT
>JAQBZA010000239.1 GCA_027622795.1 Planctomycetota bacterium
CCTGCAGCCTGGCGGCGCGCGGCAGCGGCTGGCGCCGGCCAGTGGCCTGCGCCGTTTCCGCACCTCGAAACTGCCCAGTGAAAACTCAGAGGGCCTGCTTTCCAAGTTGCTCGCGGAAAACGGTGTGCCCTTCAGTTATGAAGAGCCGCCGAGTCCGTGGCGAAACTGGATGCCAATGCTCTTTATTACGGGCCTCTTTGGGCTCGTCTTCTGGCTGATGATTCGCCGTGTTGGCGGGGCGGGCAGCCCGATGGCGTTCGGTCGGAGCCGCGGAAAAATGTATGCCCAGGAAGATCTTGGCATCACCTTCGATGATGTTGCCGGCATCGATGAGGCGGTGGAAGAGCTCCGCGAGGTGGTCGAGTTTCTGCGGAGCCCCGAGAAGTATCAGGTGCTCGGCGGCCATATTCCCAAGGGTGTGCTTCTGGTCGGTCCGCCGGGAACGGGAAAAACACTCCTCGCCAAGGCGATTGCGGGCGAGGCCGGCGTGCCTTTCTTCGGCCTGTCGGGCAGTGACTTTGTCGAGATGTTTGTCGGGGTCGGTGCTGCACGGGTTCGCGACATGTTTCAGCAGGCGGCGGCCAAGGCTCCGTGCATCATCTTCATCGATGAACTCGACGCCCTCGGCAAGACCCGCGGCACGAGCGTCGTTGGGGGTCACGACGAGCGGGAGCAGACCCTCAACGCGCTGCTCGTGGAGATGGATGGCTTCGGCAGTAACTCCGGTGTGATCGTGCTGGCAGCGACCAACCGCCCTGAGACGCTCGACCCCGCCCTGCTCCGCCCGGGTCGATTCGACCGCCATGTCCTTGTCGATCGGCCCGACGTTCGGGGGCGCGAGGCAATCCTCCGCGTACATGTGCTCAATGTGAAGCTCGATCCAAATGTCGAGATTGCCCAGATCGCCCGGATCACGTCGGGCTTCGTCGGGGCGGATCTTGCGAATCTCGTCAACGAGGCCGCCCTCCTTGCCGCCCGCAACAATAAGCCGGCCGTTGGCATGGACGAATTCAACGAGGGTGTGGAGCGGGTCACGGCAGGGCTCGAAAAGAAGAAGCGGGTAATCCACGAGGATGAAAAGAAACGAGTCGCCTACCACGAGGCAGCCCACGCGTTGGTCGCCTTCTCGCTTCCGAATACCGACCCAGTCCACAAGGTGTCGATCATTCCTCGTGGACTGGCGGCGCTTGGCTACACAATGCAGCGGCCTGAGGATGACCGCTACCTGCTCACGCAGTCGGAACTCGAAAGCCGCATCCAGGTGCTGCTGGCCGGTACGATTGCCGAGGAGATGGTGTACGACGACGTCTCCACCGGCGCTCAAAATGATCTCGAGCGAACCAGTGAAATCGCCCGCGCGATGGTGATGGACTATGGCATGAGCCGGTTGGGCCGAGTCACATACCGGGAGAATCCGCGGTCGCCGTTTTTGGCCGGCTCCGGTCCTGATCTACCCCATGCCCGTTCGCACAGCGAGGAGACGGCCCGCGAGATCGATGAGGAAGTCAAACGGATTGTCGACCGGTCGATCGAACAGGTGCGACGAATTCTTGAGACCCGCCGGGTGGCCCTCGAGGCGATCACGCAGCGGTTGATCGAATGCGAGGTGATCGATGGCGATGAACTGAAAGCGATCGTGGAGCGATCGGTCGGTGCGCCGCAGATTGTGCCGGGCACGGCCGCCGAGCGCCGCGCTGCGCGGCAGCAGGCAGAGCTGGCTGATACACCCGCCGCTCAGGCCGATGCGGGGCTGTAACAACCGCATCCGGCTCTCACACCTCAGTCCTTGAGCAGCGCCTTCGGCAGTGTTGCAAAGTGGAGAACTGTCACTGCACCGGCAGAGATCAGCGTCCACGGCGCCCAATCGGGAGCCGTAAACACATGTGAACTGCCCCGGCCATTCAGTGGCAAGATCGTGGCCGAATCGATCACCAACAGTTCAATGCCCAGCACGCAGGCAAACATCCCGGAAGCAAGAAAAAAACTTTTCCACATGATCGTGCGGGTGCGCCGGGTGGGCGCGGTCATTCTCCTTCACGAACTCCCCGGCCACGAGGAGCCTGCGATGGTGATCGACCAGCCAGACCAAGGAGGTTCAGCCGGAAAGAGAATACGATGACGGTGCCGGTTGTGCGGCCTGTGTGGCAGGATGGGGGCTTCCCGAAACCTGTGGTGACGCCAGGCTGAACCCGGCCTCACGCTGTCCAGTTCTGCGAATCCCGTGTCGCCCTCGATTCTGGGGCCTACACTTTCCTTCAGCCTGCCATGCTCACCACCCGCTTTCGACCGACCCGCGATACCGTCCTCTACGACGGCCGTTGCCGATTCTGTCGCAGCCAAATCGCCATGCTGCGGGCGCTGTCGCCCCTGCGGCGGCCCGACTTCATTTCGCTTCACGATCCGATCGTGGCCGAGCGTTTTCCCGAGCTTTCCCACGATGACCTGATGCGGCAGATGTATGTGATCGATCCACAGGGCCAGGCCCGGGGCGGCGCGGAGGCGGTTCGCTATCTGTCGCGACGGCTGCCGCTCTTTTGGCCGCTGGCCGCATTGCTCCACATCCCGGGCTCGCTGCCGTTGTGGAAGAGCCTCTATGCGTTCGTCGCCCGCCACCGCCTCTCCATCGCCGGCTCCTGCGACGACGGAAATTGTCGAGTGGGGTAGGCGGAGTCACTCCGCCGCTGCGTCCCGCACCTTGAAAAACATGAGGTGCTGCCAAGGGAGCCGGTCGTATTCCCGGGCCAACTCAAAGCCGTTGGCCTCCAGTTCCTGCCGCACCTGAGCCTTCGTCATCTTGTGCAGCGGCTTGATCGGCACGGCCGGATCCTCGCCACGAAACTCCGCCAGCACGAGCTGCCCGTCTTCGGCAAGGCATTCCCGGATCTTCGCCAGCATCTCCACGGGATGGGAAAACTCGTGATACACGTCGACACAGAGCACCATGTCGACGCCCCCGGCAGGCAGCCGCGGATCGACCACCGTGCCGAGCACCGGCTTGATGTTCACCAGGCCCGCGATCGCCGCCCGGCCGGAGAGCATCTTCAGCATCGGTGGCTGAATGTCGACGGCGTAGACGGTGCCCGTCGGCCCCACGAGCTGTCCCAACTCCAGCGTGTAGAAGCCGTTGCCACAACCCATGTCACAGACCACCTGCCCCGGCTGGATGGCGAGGGCCTCGATCAGCTGCCGGCAGTCTTCCTCTCGCTGCCGGCTTTCCCGCACCAGCCAGGGCGCGCCCGAGTAGTGCATTGTCTGGGCGATCTCGCGGCCCATGTAGAAGGGTTGGGCCGGCGGGATCTCGGCAGTGCGATCAATTTTGAAATCAATGCGTGGCGGCTTGGCCGCCGGAGCCTGCGCGGCTGCCGGCGCACCGCACGCGGCAAAGCTAACGCCAACAAGGAGCAGTGAGATTCTTTTGCCCATCGCCCGAGTATACGATGTGGCGCAGGTTTCACGCGGCGTCGGCATTGGCGTCGAGGGCGGGCCGGCCGGCCTCGTCGTAGTAGCTCACCACGCTGATGCCGCTCCGCACCGCATAGTTGGCCAGTTCGTCGGCATCCACAAGGATCGTCTTGCCCGCCTCGACCGCGAGCACGCTCGCTCCGGCCGCCCGCAGCGATTGCAGCGTGCCGATGCCGATCGTCGGCATGTCAAACCGCAGGTCCTGCTGCGGCTTCGCCACCTTCACCACCACCATTCCGCCGGCCGGGCAGAATCGGCCCGCCCGCCGGATGCACTCATCGGTGCCCTCAATCGCCTCCAGCGCGATCGGCGCCCGGTTCTTTACCACCACCGTCTGGCCGATATCGAGCCGGCCGAGTTCCTTGGCCAGCCGCCAGCCGAAGGCAACGTCGGCAAGCTGAGCCTTCGTGAGCGGCCGCCCGCCGGCAAGCACGCCACCAGACGCCAGCAGTTCCGGGGCCAGATCGGTCGCGGGCACGATCCGCACCCCGCCGGTGTCGAAGGCATTGGTGATCGCGCCCAGGAGTGAATCGTCACGGTTGTCGCGCCGCCGGGATACGAAGTGGGGCCAGAAGGTCTTGAGCCCCGTCCAGTCAGGCAGGTGCCGCAGCCAGGCATGCTTGGTGAAGAGTTTCGTCTTGTGGATCTTGCCGGCCATCGTCGCCCGGCTGCAGCCATGCTGCTTGAAGAAGTCGATCGCCTTGCCGATCTCGGCCACGCCCACAAAGCCATACTCGTCGGCCAGGTCCTCGAGCGCCGCATCGGCATGGTCGCGGATCGAGAGGATCGCCGTGCGGCCACCCCGGCGACGCACCGCCTCGGCCACCGCCACCGGGTAGCGGCCCCAGCCGGCGAGGATGCCGACGATTTCGCCGTTCAACGATGGCGATCGTGGAGCAGATGCCGTCATCATGCCGCCTCCGCGGCTCCCGCACGGCCCCGAACAGTGGCCGGCTGGGCATCAGCCTGCTCGAGCGCCTCGATGCGGGCGGAGAGCTTCTTCAGGTCTTTCCGCATCTCGGGAAGTTTTGTCATCGTCGCCAGTTGCAGCTTGCGTTCCCGCAGCTCGATCGCCGGCTCACCGAGCACGGTGATCCCGGCGGCCACGTCGTTCGACACGCCGGAGCGTGCGCCGAGCACGGCACCATCGCCGATATGCACATGGTCCCGCACGCCACATTGCCCGGCCATCACCACCCAGCTGCCGGTACTCGTACTCCCCGCCACGCCCACCTGCGAACAGATCATGTTGGTCGCACCGATCTGGCAGTTGTGGGCGATCATCACGAGGTTGTCGATCTTCGTGCCGCGGCCGATCACCGTCGGCCCGTAGGTGCCGCGGTCGATCGTGGTGTTGGCACCGATCTCGACGTCGTCCCGCACTTCAACCCAGCCGAGCTGGGCCGAGAGGGCATAGGCATCGCCGCTCACCTTGTAGCCAAAGCCGTAGGCGCCGAGCACGGCGCCGGAATGGATGATGCACCGCTGTCCCACCACGGTATTGGGATAGAGCACGGCATTCGGGAACACCTCGGTGCCGGCGCCGATGCGGCAGCCGGCCATGATGCGGGCCCCCGAGTGGATCGTGGCGCCGGGGCCGATCTCCACGTCGGCACCGACCGCCGCCAGCGGATGCACATCGACATCGCCAGCCAGCCGTGCAGAGGAGTCAATGGCGGCCTGTGGGCTCACGCCGGTGCGGGCCTTAGCCCGTGGCGGTCGGAAGTGAACAATCGTGGCCGCGAAGGCGGCATGTACATCAGCCACCTCGATCGTGGGCCGATCAAGCGGGCCGGAGCCGGCCGGCACGATCGCGGCGGCAGCCTTGCTCTTGCCGAGCAGGTGCAGTTTGTCGGCAGTGTCGACGAGTGTGATCTCGTTCGGGCCGGCAAGTTCGAGCGTGGCAGCGCCGGTGATCTGCCGGGTCGTGTCGCCGGTCGGCGTGCCACCGACTTGCGTCGCCAGCGCCGCGAGGGTGATCGCCATCGAAAGGTCTCCAGGAGGCATCCGCGGTCTGCGGAGGGTGGGAAGATAGGCGGCCTGCGGCAGCATCGCA
>JAQBZA010000240.1 GCA_027622795.1 Planctomycetota bacterium
GCCATTCCCGCGACACGCCCGGAATGCGATCGAAATCGACGACGACAAATTCCCCGCCCGGCACGAGCGCGGCAAGGATCGAGGCCAGCATCGCCTGATACTGCTCGAAGTGGTGGTAGGCATCGCAGGCGAAGGCATGGCTTACCGACCCGGGAGCCAGCCGCGTGGAGTCGGCGGCCGAGAGGACGACGGCGACGTTGCCCAGTGTTTCGTTCTTAATGCGATCTTCAATGAACTCGATCAGCCGGGGCGAGATATCGACGGCATAGACGCGGCCGGTTTCGCCGACGCTGTTGGAGAACGGGGCCAGGTAGAGGCCGGTGCCGCTGCCGATGTCGGCGATGCGGTCGCCTGGCTCGAGGTCGAGCGCGGCGAGGATCGACTTGCGGGCGGCGAATACTTCGCGGCTCTCCACCTCGAACCGGGCGAGCCACTTTTCGGGGTCGAGGTCGGGGTCGAGAAAGTCGCGGTTGATGTCGTCGGGGGTTTGCGCGGCGGTCGGGGGGGCGGCCGCTGCCGGGGGCGCGGCGGCAGCCGCCGGGGCGAGGAGGAGGATGAGAGGGAGAAGGAGGATTCGATACGGCATGTCTGAAAGAAAGTGTGTCGGTCGATGAGTATGCAGGGGGATGACTCTGTGAAGCAAACTCTCATGTGGGGCGAGCTTCAGCTTGCCAAAGCGGCCGCATTCGCAGGCTAAAGCCTACGCCACATGGCCGCATTCGCAGGCTGAAGCCTATCCTACTTACCGAAACAGTGACTGAAACCGCTGCCATGACACGGGCAGCACCGACGCCTTCGGCGCCGGCGGCATCGGCGTCGCCTTCGCCTTCATCTCGCCGGAGTAGGCGGCGAGGGCGTCGGGGGTGAGGCTGCTCCAGACCCGTTCCTGGTAAATCGCCAGGGCGTGGAGGGCGTGGCTCATCGGGCCGATCTTCCACGCCTTCTCCGGCTCCTTTTCGAGAATCCCCGCAAGGAAGCCGACGGCTGCAATCGTCTTGGGGTGGTAGAGCACCTTCTGATCGCATGTCGAAACAAGAAACTCGAGCATGTGGCCGGTGGTCCGCAGCTTCCGTTCCACATCCCAGCTTTCTTCGGGCCGCTCAAACCAGGCAGTGCTGAAACTGCCGTCGCGGTTTTGCAGTTCGCTAAACATCTTCTGTTGATGCACCCGGTAAAACCGGTTGGCCTGCAGGTAGACCCCGTCGAGGCCGCCCGTCGCCTCCTGCCGCTGCTGGCAGGCGTAGGCGAGGCCGAAGAGCCGGTGGGTGCCGCCGCAGGGCACGCCGTGGATCGGCTGGGCGAGTTCCTCCTCGACGAGCTTGGCGAGCGACCATTTCGTGCCGTCGGTGCTCTTCCAAGTGGCGTCGGTGGGGAGGTAGTGCGACATGGCGATCAAGGCAAACGTGAGTTCGCTCTTTTCACGACAGGCCCGCTTCTCGCTCTCGAGCAGGTGCGAAAGCATGAAGCCTTTACCATCGACCGTGATCGGTGTCGATTTCGGCAGCCGGGCCTGGGCCATGATGGCGAGGTATTGCGACGAATGGCCCTGCATGCCCTTGCCCTGCAGGGCGATGAGCCGGCCGCGGTCGGTAGCCACCATGACTTGGCCATTGCACCGCCCGCCGCGGTTGAGCCACTCAAACGATTTCACGAGGTCGCCGCCGGCGTTGCCTTGGCGGATCGTCGCCCCGGCGCCCCAGGTGAGCGACCAGTGCATCACTTCCCAGGGCGTGTGGTCGAGCGTGTTGAGGGGGCGGCGACGGTAGATCGAGAGCACCCGCGCGATTTGGTGGCGGAGTGAATCCAGTTCGGAGCTCGACGGGGGCGGAGCGGCCATCGCCGTGGTGGTGTCGAGCGAGAGGTCGGGGGGGAGCGGGGCGGTGGGGATGTCGGGGGCGTCGCTGGCGTGGGCGGCCGGACATGCGAGGGCCGCGAGGGCGACGAGGCAGAGGAGGAGGCGGAGCGGGTAGTTCATGGTTGTGGCGTAGGCTTTAGCCTGCGAATGCGTGCGGTTTGAAAGGCTGAAACCTGTCCTACTTTCGACGCGGTGGGGTGGGGGCGGTTATGAAACAGGCGAGCGCCTGTCGGCGAGAACGCCGCCTGGGCCGGTCGCCCCCGGTCGCCCGCCTGCACGACCGGCAAGGTTTACGCCGTTTGCGCCGCTTCCCGGCGGCCTCGGCCATATCGCTCGATGAATCGCGACTCGGCCTCAGCGTCGCCGATCAGCACCAGATCGCTGTCGGCGGCAAGCGGCTGCAGGGCGTCGGGATTGCAGTCGAAGTGGTCGGCAGTGCCGATGGCGATCACGCTGCAGCCGGTGGTGGCCCGGATGTCGGTGTTCGCCAGGCACTTGCCCTGCAGCTCTGGCGGCGTGTCGAGCCGGAAGACATGCAGCCCTTCGGCCACGAGCAACACATCGACCCGTTTGAGCAGGTTGTAGATCGCCGTGGCGCCGGTTGTGGCATATGACATCACGAAGTCGGCCCCGGCCCGGTGGAGCGTGGAGAGATTCCGTTCGCGGTTGGACCGGGAGAGGATCTGCACATCGGGCCGCAGGCGGCGGCAGTAAAGCGTGAGGTAGACATTCATGTCGTCGTCGTGCGTCGTGATCACGATTGCCGCACAGTCCTCGATTCCCGCCTGGGTGAGCACGGCGAGTTCGGCGGCATCACCGATCACGGCCCGGGCGGGATCCCGCACGCGGGCTGCATCCTTTTCCACGATGGTGAAGTCGCGGCCCTCGGCTGCCAGCGCCGCAGCCGTGGCCCGGCCCACGCGGCCGCCGCCGATGATGATTGTGTGGCCGGCAGGCGCGTCGGGGATCGAAAAGCGGGCATCGTAGCGGGCGAGCTGCTCGCGGGAGCCGGCGAGCACAAGCACGCTCGTGGCATCGATGCGGCTCCCAGCTCCCGCCATGTCGAATCGCCCGCGATGCCAGAGGCCCACGGCATTCACGCCCGCATCCTCGCGGAGCTTCGCCTCGGCGAGTGTCTTGCCGATCAGCTCCGGGCCCGCCACCGCCTCGGCGATCAGCAGGTCATCAAACTCGCCCACCACGCGGGCCCGCCCATCGCGGCCGGCAATCCGGCGGGCCATTGATTCGCCGAGCATACGCGGCAGCTGGAGCACTCGTGAGCAGCCGGCCATGGTGAGGATGTCCACTGCCGCATCGGCTGAGGCCGTGGCCACGATCGGCACCGCGGCCGCGGTCTCGCGAACGGTGAAGGCGACGTTGGTGTTAGTGGTGTCGGGGCGGGTGGTCGCGACAAGCGCAGCCTGATCAGCGCGGGCATTCCGCCAGGTCTGCGGGTCGTCGAGGAATCCGGCCATCACGCGGTAGCCGGCATCGATGAGCGGCCCGGCCTCGGCCACGTCGTTGGCCACGATCCAGGCCTCGATGCCGGCCGAGTCGAGCATCGCCAGCAGCGATTCCTCGATGCCGCCGAGTCGGGTGAGGAGCACATGGCCCCTGGTGTGGGCGGGGAGGCTGCGGGGCGTCTGGGCCGCCTCCTGTGCCTCCATCCAGGGCATGAAGAAAAATTGGATGAACGTGAAGGGGAGGATGACCACCAGGAAGATCGTGCCGGTGAGCAGCACCACGATCGTGAAGAGTCGGCCGGCGTCAGACTCAAACGTGATGTCGCCGAAGCCGAGGGTCGACATCGTGACAAACGTCCAATAGACGGCGGTCACCCAGGAGTGGCTCTGGCCCTCGCGGGCCATCAGCCAGTGAAACATCACGCTGAAAGCGGCGAGGAGGGCGACGAAGAGCGCCGTCAGCCAGCCGAGCAGTTTGAGATTTCGCCGCTGCCGCCGCGTGCGGATGGAGGAGGCGAGGATGCCGACGATGGAACGCATGGAAGACTGCCCTATGGCCGACAGATTCAGTCCCGAAGTCCGCCGGTGTCAAGCCTCGGCAGCACCGCCTACGCCGCCCGCCGTAATTCGGCTGGCCGCGGCGCGTCCGCGGCGACCTCTGTCGCCGGCGTCGCAACGCTCGACTGCAGCCCGATCAGCCGGGCGACAAACACGGCCATGTAAAACTGCCCTGCCACCGCCTCCAGCCACACGAGCCAGCGGGCCAGAGCCGATACTGGCACGATATCCCCATAGCCAACGGTCGTGAGCGTGACGAACGAGTAATACGTGAAGAGCCCCAGCGAGGCGAAGGGGTCGGCTGCGGCATCGATCTGGTAGCGGGCATAGTCCACCACAAACGACCCCGGCGCGAGCCGCTCGATGAGCTGGTAGACATTGGCCCAACAGAGGCCGATCAAAACAAAGACGCAGAGGGCGCCGAAGATCAGATCAAACACGATCCGCTCCGCCGCCAGCACATCGACGAGGATGAGCAGGCCGACCGTGACGATCGGCACGATGAAGCTCGCCGCCCGGGCGACGGCCCACAAGGGATAATGCTCTTCGGGGATCTGCCCGAAGGCCACCGTTACCCCCGCCGTGATGAGGCTCGGGATCATAAGCGGAACTCCCACCCAGAGCATCCGCCGGCCGCCGATCAGCACCGCTGCGGCGACAAACAGCGACTGCTCCGCCAGCATCGCGAGGATGTCGGCCTTCGGATGGCCCTCCGTGAGCACGGAGAGGGCCGGGAGCAGCATGAGGTGGAGCAGCAGGAGGGCGTAGCGACCAAAAAGCTGGTTCCGCGGCAGGCTGCGAATCTGATCGAGAAGCGATGACATGCGACGAAAGATAGCGGCCCGTCCGGCCGCGGGGCGAGAGAGAAACGACGATGACTCGTGTGGCAGGCAAACCCGGCACCCAGGTTGCCAGGTTTACCGACCTGTGATGACAACTTGGGAAAGCTGTCCTGCAAGAGATTCTCCCAGAGCCCACTGGGCCAAGTGAGGCTTGCCGTCTGGAGTGCGCGAATGCTATACTTCTGTACGGTATTCAGACGGAGGTGTCTCTATGCAACGCGTTACGGTAAACGACGCCACTCGGCAGAGGCTCGCTGAGACCACATCGTTGGCCGAGATCTGCGATTCGGATGGCAACATCATCGGGATCTTCTGCCCTAAAGGTATTCCTCATGATGTTCTTGAAGCCGATGATGTGTCGGTTGAAGAGCTCGTTGAGCAGGGCAAGCTGCGAACTGGACGACGTTTGGCCGATGTGATTGCCGAACTCGAGCAGAAGTCATAAGGCATGCGGTACACGGTGCTCTGCAATGCTGTTGCCGAGGAGTCATTGGCAGCGGCGTTTCTGGCTGCCGCAGACCGCGCGGCACTGACATCGGCTGCACGTGCGATCGAGGAGATTCTCCGAACGGCACCATCGGCTTTTGGCGAGTCTCGTGGCGGCGAATTGCGGGTTGGATTTGAGCCACCTTTGGCCGTTTGGTTTACCGTGACCGAATCCGATCGCACCGTCGTCATTGTGCGGTTTCGCTTTCGGGCGTGACCATGGCAGTGATCCGCAGCCGCCTTCGAGTTGCTGGCACCGTGCAGGGGGTGGGCTTTCGGCCGTTTGTCTGGCGGCTCG
>JAQBZA010000241.1 GCA_027622795.1 Planctomycetota bacterium
ACTCTTCGGGGGGGCGGGGCCGTCCGATCACCGCGCTCGGCGGCTGCGGGGCCAGTTGCTTGATCATGTGCTCGACGATGCCCGGGACGTGCGGAAAAGACTGTCGCGAGACGACCGCCACAAGATGGAAGAATTTCTCGACGCCGTTCGCGCTGTAGAACAACGACTGGAATACGCCGCTGTTGCCGACCGGCCGCTACCCGATCCAGCCGCGGTCGGGGCGGCCGCGCCGGGAGGCATTCCCGGCGATCCGCGGGACCATATCGGCCTCATGCTCGACATGATCGAACTGGCGTTTCGGATTGATGCGACGCGAGTCGCATCCTTCATGTTTGCCAACGATGTGTCGGGCAGAAACTTCTCCTTTCTCGAGGGGGTCAGTGGCGGTCATCATGAGCTTTCCCACCACGAGGGAAAGGCAGAGAAGATCGCGCAGTATGAGCGGATCACCCGCTGGCATGTGGAGCAATTCGCGGCACTTGTCGCGCGACTCGCTGCGATTTCCGAGGGAGAGGGCAGTCTGCTTGATTCAACAATGCTCCTCTGCGGATCAAGTATGTCCGACGGTAACTCACATAATCCCGATAATCTGCCGATCCTCGTCGCCGGCGGCGGCGGCGGCACGCTGCGGGGTGGGCGGCATCTGCGGTATGACGGCGAACGGCCGCTCTGTGACCTGCACCTCGCGCTTGCTCAACGCATGGATGTCGATGTTGATTCTTTTGGCGACAGTACGGGGCCACTGCCCGACCTCGATGCGTCCTGACTCAGATCCGCCGGGTACCGCAAGCACCACAAAAATCGAAGGCCGCACCTTTTGAAAGGTGCGGCCTTCTGTTTTCACGACATCCGCCGGAGTTTGCAGGATTCCGCTGCCGCGAAGAAAATCGCTCGGGCTCAGTCCCGGACGATCGCGCGACCATGCTTCGTGAGCACAATGTCGACGCAATGGTCGCAGCATGCCCACCGGTAGGTCAGGATCGTCCGGCCGAAGCAACCGGGGCGGCAGGCGACCACGCATGGCACATTCGGCAGGAACGGTCACGCAGACCTCTTGTGAGCAACCGGTGCAGGGATCCACGACGCACACCATGACATCCACCGGTGGGGGTGGGCAGGGTGGGCAGCAAGGATCGCAGCATTCATTTCGATGACGACAAACTCCAGCCTCTGCCGTATCAGCCGTAGCGAGAAGCGGAGCTGAAAGCAGGCCCGAGAAGAGGAGCGTGGCGGTGCACAGGGTAAAAAACTTCATGACGTCCTTTCCAGGGATCAAGAGGTTACGATGCGAGGCGAAAACGTTCTCTTCGGTAATCACAGCAAGCTGGTCAGAAGAGAATCCATTGACGCGGAATCCGCACGGATTCTTCTGGGAGGATACGTTCGCGATTGTCACATTTCAAACGACGGATCCCGATGGATTTCCCCTGAGGCCGGAGGCCGGCCAGGTGCAATTCTGCCGGTTGCAGCTGGGAAACCGACACGATATCGGGGGAATGAGAGCTGACGGTGATGAACGGGGCTCTTGATCATCGGAATCGATCACTGCTTGCCGAACTGTTATCTTCCGACGTAGTCCTCCGAACGGTCCAACACCCTGATGGTATGGCGTTGCTGGAGGGCATCTTCGCAACAACCTGTTTGGGGAGCGGTTATGCCGAAGCGTTGTCGTCATGGAACACGAGCGACGTGTTTGATTCCGCGTCGCGAGGTCATTCGGGTGGGCGGGCTTGCCACTGTCGGACTGTCACTTGCCGATCTGACAAGTGATATGGCGGGGGCCGCACTGCCCGGGGTGGCCGCTCGAGCGCGATCGTGCATCATGCTGTTCCTTGCCGGTGGGCCTCCCCAGCACGAAACATTCGACCCCAAGCCGCGAGCGCCGGTGGAGATCAGGGGCGACTTTCGTCCGCTGTCGACAAGCGTTCCGGGAGTGCAGTTTTGTGAACTCCTGCCGCGGGTGGCGGCGCAGGCTCACAGGCTCTGTGTGATTCGCTCGATGACGACCGGCATCCACAGTCACTCGACGAGCGGTTGCTTCATGCTCACCGGCCACCGGCCGACAAGCATGGCTGAAAATGTGCCAGCAAGCGTTGAGGATTGGCCGAGTATCGCCGCAACGGTCGGGGCACTGCGTCCGCCGCAACGATCACCTTTGGCCGCGGTGGTCGTGCCTGAGCGGATTGTCAATAACCCCGCGATCCCCTGGCCCGGTCAGAACGGTGGCTTCATGGGCGCCGGTTGGCATCCGCATGTACTCCACTGTGACCCGTCGGCCGAACGGATTCGCATTGAGGGCCTGACACCTGTGGAGGGCCTTACGAGTCTGCGTCTCTCCGGTCGACACGATCTTCTCGGTGAACTCGACAGTCATTTTCGCGTGCTGGCCGCGAGCCCTGCCGTCGAGGAACTCGATCACATGCAGCAGGAGGCCTTTTCACTCCTTCAGTCGGGGGCGACTCGGGATGCGATCCAGATTGAACGTGAGTCGAGTGCCATGAGGGATCGCTACGGTCGAACAAAATTTGGGCAGAGTGTGTTGCTTGCTAGGCGGTTGGTGGAGGCGGGGGTGCGATTGGTGCAGGTGAACTTTCCGCGCGAGCCGGGAGACACGACGGCCAACAACCCGCTCTGGGACACCCACTCCCAGAATTCTCGGCGATTGAAGGACATTCTGTGCCCGCAGTTCGACCGAGCACTAGCGGCGCTCCTTGATGATTTAGCCGACCGCGGACTGCTGGAGGAAACCTTGGTCGTCGTGATGGGGGAATTCGGCCGTACCCCCACCATCAACCGCAACGGGGGCCGTGACCACTGGGGCAATGTGTTTTCCGTAGCGCTCGCGGGAGGAGGTGTACCCGGCGGCGCTGTGATTGGTGCGAGCGACGACAAGGGGGCGATGCCGATCGATCGCCCGGTCCGTCCACCTGATCTGGCAGCCACGATTTTCCGTCTCCTCGGTATTCCGCACGACCATGAGTTTCACGATGCGCTTGATCGCCCACGCCCGGTCATTTACGGCGGTGAGCCGATCCGCGAGATCGTGACGGCGTAATGCGATCCCACGACCATCTTTCACGGCATGCGGGTCCGGATGGCTGTGAACCGCAAGGCAGCAGATGATCACTCATTGAGCGAGCCGGCGACGGCGACAGGAGATGAATGCCCATCGCGCTTGTGAAGAGCAGCTCCGATTGACCATCGCGATTGAAGTCGGTGGGCCAAAGTTATGGGTGACACGCATGCTGTCATCGAGCACCTGGACCGGCCAGCGTTCAGTGAACGGATCGGTCGGCATGGTGAAGGAGAGGACTCACACACCGGTTTCATCCCAGTGTGGTTTGGTGCTTCTGCGACCCATCAGCGGCACCACAATGAGTTCGGGATGACCATCCCGGTTGATATCCACGAGGGTCGTCGCATATCCGACCGTGAGGTCGGCTGCGATCTGCTGTTTTCGAAACGTGTTTGCCGAAACGGTTGCGGACAGGATCAAACTGCCGAGCAACGGCAGCAGGAAGAAAAGAGTGCGTAGCATCGGTCGAACCTGCTGTGGGAGCGATGACTGGAAGTGGCCAACGTGGTGTCCCATACACGAGCCCGACCGGAAGATATCAGGAACGAGGAGGCGTTGTCTGCTGCATGGTGATGACGTACCCAAGACTTGCTTGCACAAAGACCCCTGAACTCGGGAGATGCTGGCATTGGCGGTCCACTGTGAGTCGTGGACCGGTCAAGAAAAGAGGATTTCTGTGAGGCAGAGCCGATGCTATCATGGATCAGGTTTTTCTTTCCCGCTGTTTTGACCGAGTCCGCGTCGCAGACCGCCCAGCAGAAGGCGGCTGCGACGGCGATGCGGGTGTTTCTCGGCACCGGTTCCGAGGGGTTCGTATGAAAACCGCTCTCGTCAGGCTTGTTGGCAGGCTTGTGATCGGCATATCGATCCTGACGGGAATGGTCTTCGCTGCCGCGGTGAGCGTGGGTGCGGAGGCAGCCGGTGGCGCGGCCGATCCTCGGGGGCTGGCCGTCTTTCGGGAACACTTGCGTGAACTGCTCGCGCATCGCTGTGCCACCTGCCATGGAGCCGGCACGGTCGAGAGCGACTTCGACCTGTCGACCCATGACAGGCTCCTTGCCGGCGGAGCCAGCGGTCCGGCCGTGGTGCCCGGCAGCCACCAGCAGAGCCTGCTCTTTCGGCTCGCTGCCCGGCTCGAGGAGCCGCACATGCCCGAAGAAGGAGATGCCCTCACACCACAGGAACTCACCTGGCTGGCCGAGTGGATCGATCGCGGTGCGCCGTACGACAAGCCACTGATCGAAGAGCCTGACCGCGCTCCCTGGACGCAGCGAACCGTTGCGGCTGAGACAAGGCAGTTTTGGTCCTTTCAGCCGCTCACCGCCGTGGAGCCGCCCGCGGTGGTCGATCCTGCGGGCTGGTGTCGCAACGCCATCGATCGCTTCATCCTCGAGAAACAGTTGACGGCGGGCCTCAAGCCCTCGCCCGAGGCGGCGGCCCAGACGCTCCGGCGACGGCTGTCCCTCGATCTCATCGGCCTCCCCGCCACCCCCGAGGAGATCGCCGAGCTTGTCGTGGATTCTTCCGACGAGGCCTATGAGCGGCATGTGGACGACCTCGTGAGCCGGCCGGCTTTTGGCGAGCGGTGGGCCCAGCACTGGCTCGATGTGGCCCGCTTTGCCGAGAGCTTCGGTTACGAACAGGACTACGACAGACCCCATGCCCATCACTATCGCGACTTCGTCGTGCGGGCCTTCAACGACGATCTGCCCTTCGACACCTTTCTCCAGTGGCAGTTGGCAGGCGACGAACTGGCTCCGGACAACCTTGAGGCACAGAAGGCGACCGGCTTTCTGGCGGCTGGAGCTTTTCCAACGCAGTTGACGGAGAAGGAGTTCGAGTCGGCCCGGTATGGTGAGCTTGACGACATGGTCGCCACGGTTGGCACGGCGATGCTCGGCCTCACGATCGGCTGTGCCCGCTGCCACGATCACAAGTTCGATCCCTTCCCTCAGGCCGATTACTACCGTCTCGCCGCCACGTTCACGACGACAATCCGCTCGAACGTCGACCTTCACGTCGACCCCGGCAAGCACCGCGCGGAGATCGCCGCCTGGCAACACCAGCTGGAGGCGGCCCGGGCGGCACGCGACGCCTTCACTCAAGACGAACTTCCGCAGCGGTTTGAGGCTTGGGCCGAGGCGTGGCGGAAGCGTCAGTCATCGGCGGATAAAAACGCCGCCGACGATCCGGCGGAGGCTTCCGCGTGGCGGTTGGGTCGGCTCGTCTCGGCCGCGAGCCGCTCCGGGAGCCCGTTCGCGGAACTTGCGGACGGATCGTTGTTGACTGGTGGAGAGGCAGGTGATCGCGACGTCTATACGATCGTGCTTGATACCTCGCTCGACACGGTGGCCTCGCTGCGGCTTGACGCCCTCGCCGATCCATCGCTGCCTCGTGGCGGGCCTGGCCGGGCGGGCCATGGC
>JAQBZA010000242.1 GCA_027622795.1 Planctomycetota bacterium
TTGGTCACGGCTGATGCCTTAGGTCACAGCGTGCATGATCGGCCTCTGTTTTGTGGTCGCCTCGAGCCGACGTTGCGTTTCTGCGTCTGGTAGAGCGATTACCGCGGCCCGGCCGATGTCCATCATTAGTCGCTCCGCTGTGCCGGTACCATCCACCCAGATTCGACTCCACACGATTTCCCCCGGCTTGCTCACGCCGGCCAAGGTACTGCCTCCGAGCCGGAAATACATCGGTGGCTGTCGGAAACCCTGGGCACCCTTCCACCCGCCCACAAAGTGAGAAGGGGGCGCAGCCCCTGAAATCTCGAATACCCACACCCACTGATCGGTCGTGCCCGACGCATCCCAGTCGCCCCAGCGAATATCGTGGAGGGTGTTTTCCACCGGCTGGCCGAGGGCCTCATGAACCCTCTGCGTAAGGAGCCCATCGAGCCCCGCACATTCGTCGACCTCGTTGAAGTGCACGAGTGGCTTTCCCTTCCACAGTGTCTTTTTCGAACCGACCGCGGTGACCGGGGGCCGTCGTGAATCATTGAGCATTCCCTCGACTAGATCACTCGCCGGGAGGAGGTCTTTGAGCCCCTGCTGGTACTGAATGCCGATCGCATCGCACCCGAAGCGGTCGGCAATGCGTACCGCGGCAACATACATCTTGCACTGCAGCAGCACTTGGGATCGCGTGAGGTCATGGTCTTCGTTACGCCCAAAATGAAACCGCATCCCTGCCTTCTCGAGCCAGCGCAGGATATCGCGGGCCTCCGCATCGCTCACCTCCATCGTGGCGTGGTAGAGAGCGGATTGACTGAGTCGCTCCTTGAAGACGCCTGTCGTGTGCAGCAGACGATCAGGGATGATCGCGTTGAACATCCCCATGCATCCCTCATCAAACACACCCATCAGGGCCTTGCGCTCAACGAGGGCAGCAGCAACCGCTTCCCCGATGGCTGCGACCTTGGTCGGGATGCGGACCTGATCGACTGGAGTCACGTGGCTTGTATCGTGGTGCACGGTGCGGCGACTGAGCCAAGCCTGGAGATGGCGATTGAAGCTCGGCGCAGAAAAATCATCCGCCCAGAGAGTTGAGTAGGGAACGCCCGCCTTGGTGAGCGAACCATTGAGGTTCAGCATGCCGACGAGACCCGGCCACTGTCCCGACCAGTTGGCCACGGTGAGGATCGGCCCGCGGTGCGTGGTCAGCCCCGGCAGTACGTGATTGGAATACTGCCAGACCGCTTCGGCCACAACGAGTGGCACTCCGGGATCGATCGTGCGGAACACATCCAGGCCCTCGCGGGCACTGGCGATGAAGCCGTGACCACGCGATCGGGACTCGCTATGGCCACGCACCAGTTTCCAGTCGGCAGCGGCAAACGCCGCACGGAGCGCGTTCTCAAGTGCTTTTTGCGCGGGCCAGCAGACACGGTTGGCCTCCTCACGCAGGTCCCCGCTTGCGACGAGCACCGCCGCGCGGTCATTCTTTCTCAGGGCTGCCATGCAATTCCTTCAGTGATCGATTCCCACAACGATTTGAAACTATACTACTGGCCCGAACCCGATTGTCGGAAATGACGCCCGTCGTTTTGTGCTTGAGAGAGGTGTACCAATGCGTTCTGCTTTTCTGCCGGTGATCCCGGTGATCATTGTTTCGTTGGCCGTGGCATCGCGGGGAATCGCCGCCGATCCGCCCGCCCCAGCGGCAAAACTTGATGCCTTTGGCCGCTGGGTCATTGCGGCTGATTTCGCTGCTGATGGGTCGACTTTGGTGACCGCCGGTGGCGAAAGCCTGCTCTACCGTGCGGGCGATGTGGTCGTCTGGAAGACCGACGGAACGCGTGTTGGTGATCTCGCCGGACATCCGACCGCTGTATGGGCTGTCAGGATTTCACGGGATGGAAAATTGGCCGCGACAGCGGGCTATGACGGGCTTGTCAAACTCTGGGACTATTCGGCCCGCACGCTCAAGAGTGATCTGAAGAAGCACAAGGGCTGGGTCCGGGCTCTCGATTTCTCGCCCGATGGCACCAAACTCGCGACAGCCGGAGAAGACGGAACCGTCATCCTCTGGAATACAGCGGATGGCAGTGAGATCAAGACGCTGGCGGCCCATGCTGGGGCAGTGACGGCCATCGAGTTCTCACCAGATGGTGCCGCGCTGGCCACAGGTGGTGGAGACAAGGTTGTCAAGCTGTGGGACGTTGGTAGCGGTGCGGAGAAAGCCAAGCTCGAGGGGCATGGTGATGCGGTGTGGTCGGTTACGTTTGCGCCTGACGGCGCGAAGCTCGCGACGGCAGCCGCTGATCGGACAGTGAAGATTTGGAACGTTGCTGACAAGAAGGAACTGGCAACACTCAAAGGTCACAAAGACTGGGTGACGAGTGTGGCCTTTTCGTCGGACGGGGCCCGTCTGGTATCGGGGAGTCTTGATGGTGCGGTCAAATTCTGGGATGTGGCCGCCGCCGGCGAGCAGGAAGGGCCGGCCGCTGAAAAATCGAGTATTTGGTGCGTGTCATTTTCTCCGGATAACAAGCAGTTCCTCGTGGGAACACATAGTGGTGCAAAACTCATGGCCGTGCCAGCCGCCAAATTGTTGCCTCCCCCTCCACCGCCTCCGACTCCGGCGACCCCGCCTGCCGCGGCCATGCCGGCGAAGGGCTCACTGGCGGCAAAGCCACTCGTTCCGACCTCGTTTGTGAGTGCGGCCGGGGCGACCGGAGCCATCGCCAAGGATGGCATCGTTATGGTCACCGGCACCCTGGCCAAAGACACCTACACCCTCAAGGCGGTGGTTCCAGACGGCGGAGCGCCGCGGGCGATCCACCTGGAGGTTTTTCCTGATCCAAGTCTGCCTTCTCAGGGGCCCGGCCGGGCTGCGAACGGCAACTTCGTGGTCAGCACGTTCAGCGTGATGGCAGGAGTTCCCGGCAAGCCTGAGACACCAACGGCCATCACGTTTTCGGCGGCGAAAGCCGATTACGAGCAGCCCAATTTCACGGCGGCGGGAGCGATCGATGACAAGCCCGCCACAGGGTGGGCCATCTCAGGGGGTATCGGGAAGGAACACCAAGCCACGTTTGAGATTCCGAGCAACCTCGCGTTGCTTCCCGGTGCACCGCTGACGATCACGATCGACCAGCAGTATGATGATGGGCAGCACGCGGTGGGTAAGTTTCGCCTATCCCTGATGCAGGCCGAGGCGGCTGCACCATGACCACGATGTTGGATTCCTTTTGGAGAGATTTCCGTATGAATGAATCATCGAATCGTTGGTTCGCCGCCATCATGGTATTGGCTGTTGGAATCGGTGTTGGCCGCATGCTGCTGCCGCCGCAGCCGCTTCCTCGGGCGTTTGCGATCACGTCGCAGGCCGATGAGACATTCGCAATCTGCACGGCTCCGATCGATGTGGCCAATGGGATCGAAGGCATCTTCATCCTCGACTTCGCCACCGGCGATATCACCGGGGGTGTACTCAATGCCGCGTCGGGAATGTTTGCCACGTCATATAAGTGGAATGTGCTTGGTGACCTCGGTTTCCAGCCCGGGCAGGCGAAGAACCCGAAGTTTCTGCTGGTGGCCGGTTCGGCGGAGCTCCGCCCCAACCCCCGCATCGGTCGCCGCCCGCTGGCACCGTCGGTCATTTACGTCACCGACTGCACGACTGGGGCAACGGCCGCCTACGGGATTCCCTGGTCTCCCCAGCAGGCGAATGCCTCCGCACCTGTGATGAGTGAACTGGTTCCTTTGGATGTGGCGCGTCCGCGGGGCGCCGTAGCGCCGTGATGTTGATGAGTGACCGAGCCCCAATTGCCGAACCGGCTGACTGTTTCGTCACGGTCAATGGCGAGATGCACCGCTTCGTGGCTGGTGGGTCAGCGTTGTCTGTTGTGCGTGACCTTGGGTTCGACGGGCGACCAATCGCGGTCGAGCTGAACGGGCAAGTCGTACCGCGAGCTGAACTCGACCGACGGGTGCTTGTGCATGGTGATCGCCTCGAAGTCGTCACGCTCGTTGGTGGTGGGTGACACCAATGATTCAAACCGCTGATTCCGCTCCCGCCGACACGCTTCGCATTGGCACGCTCACCCTGCGGAGTCGACTCGTGGTGGGTACGGGAAAATATGCAAGCTATGCCGAAATGGCTCGCTGTCTCGATGTATCGGGCACCGATTGCGTGACTGTTGCCGTGCGGCGGGAGCGTCTCATGAACGCCGCCGGTGAAAACATCCTCGATCACCTCGACGCCTCGCGCTACACGCTCCTACCAAACACCGCCGGCTGTTTTTCTGCTGATGATGCGGTTCGGGTGGCTCGGCTCGGCCGTGAACTCCTGCGCGATCTCGGTAATCCCGGGTCGGAGTGGGTGAAACTTGAGGTACTCGGTGACACCAAGACGCTCCTCCCCGACCCCGTTGGAACGCTTGACGCGACGGCCCGACTGGTGGAAGACGGCTTTGCCGTGCTCGTCTACTCGAGTGACGATCCGGTCATCGCCCGGCGGCTCAAAGATCTGGGTGCTGCGAGCGTGATGCCGGCCGGCAGCCCGATCGGCTCCGGACAGGGTATCCTCAATCCCAACAACCTCCGAATATGCATGGAGTATCTCAAGGATGGAGATCCAGGCTACCCGGTAATCGTCGATGCCGGGGTCGGGACCGCCAGTGACGTGGCCGAAGCGATGGAACTCGGAGTGGACGGTGTCTTGCTGAACACGGCGATCGCCCATGCCGCCGACCCGCTGCGGATGGCAGGGGCCATGAAAGCGGCCTGCCATGCCGGCCGCGAAGCTTTTCTCGCCGGCCGCATGCCCCGCCGCCTCTATGCGACAGCCTCCAGCCCAGACGACGGAGTGATTGGGGGGAAGGCGTGATGCTGGCGAAGCGGATCATTCCCTGTCTCGACGTCGAGAAGGGCCGCGTCGTGAAGGGCACTCGATTTCTCGAACTCGTTGATGCCGGTGACCCGGTTGCCGTGGCGGCACGCTACGAGGCGGAAGGGGCCGACGAACTTGTCTTTCTTGATATTACCGCCAGCCATGAGGGTCGGGCGATCATGCTTGATATCGTGCGCCGAGTGGCGGAGACGATCTTCATGCCGTTCACCGTCGGTGGCGGCATCCGCACCCTCGACGATGCTGTGCAGCTGATTCATGCTGGCGCTGAGAAGGTAAGCATCAACTCGGCGGCGGTTCGCACGCCTGGGCTCGTGACGGCGGTGGCCGACCGGCTCGGCAGCTGTGCGACCGTGGTCAACATCGACCCCAAGCGGGTAGTTCGCGACGGCCGCGAGGTGTGGGAGGTGTTCGTCAATGGTGGCCGCGTGCCAACGGGTTTGGAGGCAGTTGCCTGGGCGCGCGAGGTAGAGCAGCTTGGAGCCGGCGAGATCGTGCTGACCTGTATGGATCGGGATGGCACTCGCGACGGCTACGATCTGGAGATCACGGCCGCCGTGAGTCGGGCCGTCGGCATTCCGGTGGTGGCCAGCGGCGGGGCG
>JAQBZA010000243.1 GCA_027622795.1 Planctomycetota bacterium
TCACGGGCAGCTTTGATGTCGGTGGGGGCGAAATGCTTGGCGAGTCGTTTCTCGAGGGATGTCATGCGTGGGGATAAATGGGGATGATGAATGGATGGCTGGCGCGAAACACGCCAGTGTATCCGCCCGGGCGGGTTTGATCGACAGGCACGGCGATTTTGCGTGCCCGCGGGAGACCGTGGTACATTTGGACAGGCGTCGGCACGAGAGTGATCCATGATTGAATACGACGGGCTTCTGGCACTCGACCGGATGGAGCGGGCCGTGGAAAGGGTGCGCGGCAGACTTCTGCGATCCACCGCGGCACTCGAAGCCGCGGGGGTTCCCTACGCCGTGGTCGGCGGCAACGCCGTGATGGCCTGGGTGGAGCAGGCTGACGAGGCGGCCGTGCGATTCACGCAAGACGTCGATCTCGTCCTCCGTCGCGAGGATCTCGACCGAGCCCGTGAGGCGTTGTCCAAGGCGGGATTCGTGTACCGGCGAGCCGCCGGGATCGAGATGTTTCTCGACGGGCCCGGAGCGAAAGCCCGCGACGCGGTCCATGTGATCTTCGCGGGCGAGAAGGTTCGCCCGGAATACCTGACTCCGGTGCCCGACGTTGCTGAGTCGGTCTCGTTCAAGTCGTACCGAGTCCTCGCGCTCGAGGCGGTCGTGCGGATGAAACTGACCTCCTACCGCGACAAGGACAAGATGCACGTCCGCGACATGATTGGCGTCGGCCTCGTGGATGCCGCCTGGCCGGCCCGGTATCCGCCCGAACTGGCCGCCCGCCTCCAGCACCTGCTCGACACACCTGACGGCTAGAGCGCATCCATCCTATGTGTATCGCTGGCTCGGGGGCGGCAAAAGTCGCCGCTTCGCGGTCTTTCAGATTCTCGCGGGCGAGGATACGCCCAATGCTCGTCGAGCGTTCGCCGACCCTCGAGCCTACCTTTTCTGGATTGCCACATCGTCGCTATAGCTAACCTGGGGCCTACCCATCGACTGGGGCGAGCTCGTGCAGGTCCATGACCACCATGAAGTCTATGAAGCGTCGGATAGACAAGCTGCCCGTGATCGACATCCGCGGCCTGTGACTCCCTGCGGACGCGAGGCATCAACGAAGCCGCCAGGCGGCCGGACTCGGAGAGACTCCGCGCCGAAAGTAAGAAAAACGCCACGCAAGCGGGTAGGGCAGGCGCTCCGGGTGCCGCTGTTGGGTGCCGGGGAACGCCGCACCTGCCTCCCCAGCCACCCATCAACTCGAAAATGACCGCGAACATTTTTGCAGAAGTGCCATTGACCGGACTATCTTTCTATTTCCGCTCGGTGGAAGGCATACCGCAGCGGCAAGCGACCACGATACCAAGGGAGAGCGGCCATGCGTCCTGATCGACGGGGAAGGGAGGTTCGGGGCTGTCAGGTCGCGCCGAGGTCACGCTTGGTCGCTGCGTCGCTTGTGCTGACCTACCTTCTGGGAGCGGCCTGGCTCTCGCCCCCATCGGCTGCAGCAGCGGCTCCGGGGAACGTTCTCTGGATCTACCTGGAGGACGTGAGCGGCTGGTTCGGCTGCTATGGGGAGACCCTCATTCAGACGCCTCACATCGACCGCTTGGCCCGCGAGGGAACCAGATTTACCCGTTTCTACACGACCGCTGGTGTCTGCTCGGCGACCCGCTCGGCCGTCGTGCTGGGGGCGATGCAGACGTCGTTCGGCGTCCACCATCACCGCAGTTCACGAAACAACGCGGTGGGGACGAAGCATGACGGAATCGGCATGATTCACCTGCCGCCGGGCGTCGTGCCACTGCCCCAGTTCTGCCGCGATCGGGGCATCTACACCTTCAACGAAGGCGGCAAGGACGACTACAACTTCGTGTTCGACCTTGTGTCTCTGTACGACTTCTGCCCGACGGGCAAGGGCTGGGGGCCGCCGCTCACGGTGGCGGGAGACTGCTGGCGCGATCGGAGGGAAGGCCAGCCCTTCTTCGGACAGGTGCAGCTCGCCGGAGGCAAATATGGCCGAGGCCGTCGGGCCGCACCCGCCAAGCCGACGGTGGATCGACAGCAGGTGCCGATCCCCCCCTACTATCCGGATATTCCCGAGGTGCGTGAGTGGATCGGGTATCACTACGACTGCCTGGTGAAGACCGACGAACAGGTGGGCGAGATCATCGGGGCGCTCGAGCGGGATGGGCTCTACGACAGCACGACGATCATCCTGTTTTCAGACCACGGCCACGGCCTGCATCGCCACAAGCAGTTCCTCTACGAGGGCGGAATTCACATGCCGCTGATCATTCGTGGTACGGGCATTCGGGCCGATGCGGTCCGCGACGATCTGGTCTCCTCGATCGACATCGCACCGACCACCCTGGGACGGCTTGGGCTGCCGACACCCGTTTACATGGAGGGCCGCGATGTTCTGGCTCCGGATCACGAACCGCGGACGCACGTCATGGCGGCCCGTGATCGCTGCGACTACACCATCGAGAAGATTCGGGCCGTGGTGACACACCGCTACAAGTACCTGCGGAACGGCCTGACCGATCGGCCGTATATGCAGCCGAGCTACAAGGACCCCTGGCCCGTCTCGATTCGGTTTCGGGAGATGATGGCGGCGGGGGCAATGAACGACGTGCAGCAGATCTTTTTCGGAGCCGGGAAACCCGCCGAGGAGTTGTACGATCTCGATCACGACCCGCATGAAATCCACAATCTCGCCCAGGATCCTCGGCATGCTGCCGCGCTGGAGGACCATCGGCGGCTGTTGGACCAGTGGATTACTGAGACGTCAGATCAGGGACAGCAGCCCGAATCAGACGCAGGGCTGATTCAGGTTCTCTACGAGTGGGGCGACAAGTGCGTCAATCCCGAGTACGAACCGCTCCGAGGCCTCATCGAGGCCGTTCCTCGGAAGGCTAAAGGCTAGCCCGGCCAATGGTACTTCCGCAGTGGTCTCCCTGAATCTCCCCAGCCTCAAGAAAATATCCCCCAAGACGCCCACGGCCCTGATTCACAAAGAGGACATCGAGATACCCGTCGCGTCGTCCTCACGCCCCCACCGCCGCCGTTTCTGTCACGTTTCCCGCCGCCTCTGCACAAGCATCCGCAGCGCCAGCGTCCTAAAGTCTCGGAATCCATCCCCTGGAAACCGCAGACCATGAAAGTCGGCATCGACAGCTACTGCTACCATCGGTTCCTCGGCGACGTCTACCCGGAGCAGCAGCCACCGGCCACGCCCTTCACGATGGATCGGGTGATCGATCGGGCCCACGAACTTGGCTGCGAAGGGATCTCGCTCGAGTCGTGCTTCTTTCCAAGTTTCGATGCCGGCTACCTCGCCGACGTGCGGGTCCGGCTCGATGCCTACGGCTTTGATCGCGTCTATGCGTGGGGCCATCCGGACGGCCTCGAGGCGGGCGGGAATCGACAGGCCAAGGACGACATGATCCGCCATATCCATCATGCCAAGGCTGTCGGCGCGACGGTGATGCGGGTGGTCGGCAGCAGCTTCAGCTTCGTCCGTGATCCGCACGAGCCGCAGCTCCGGGTTCTCAGCGGCTGGTTCAAAGAGGCGGTACGGGTGGCCTCCGGTGAGGGCGTCTCCCTCGCCGTCGAAAATCATATCGACTACGACGCCGATGAGATCCTCTGGCTGATTGAGGAGGTCGATTCACCGTTTTTCGGTGTCAACCTCGACACGGCCAACTTCCTCCGCGTCCAAGACGATCCGGTCGAGGCCACCGAGAAGTTGGCGCCGTATGTGCTGGCCACCCACATCAAGGACATCGAGCCGGTGAAGGGCCGCAGTGTTCGCGCCTGGAACTACTTCGCCTGCGTGGCGGCCGGCGAGGGGCTCATTGAGATCGACAAGATCATCGCCATCCTATCCCGCGTGGGATATCGTGGGCTGCTGGCCTTCGAGGTGGACATGCCAGCCGCGCGGTGGCTCGGTCGCGAAGACGAGATGGTCGAGCGGAGCGTGGCGTATCTCAAGCGGCTGGCGGCCGGAGAGGCAACGCATGCCTGAAGCATCTCCGCTGCGGATCGGGATCGCCGGCACCAAATTCATGGGTCGGGCCCACTCCAACGCTTGGCTCCAGGCCCCGCGGTTCTTCGATCTGCCGAGGCCGATCGAGCTGCGGGCTGCCTGCGGAGGAATTCGCCCGCCGCTGGGGCTGGCAGAGCGTGGAGAGTGACTGGCGGGCACTCGTGGCCCGTGACGATATCGACGTGATTGATGTCTGCGTGCCGCAGGCACTGCACGCCACGGTTGCGATTGCCGCGGCGGAGGCGGGCAAGCATGTGTTGTGCGAGAAGCCGCTGGCACTGAACCAGGCCGACGCGAAGGCGATGCTGGCGGCTGTGCGGCAGGCTGGCGTCCGCCATTGTGTAAACCACAACTACCGGCGGGTTCCCGCTATCCAACTGGCGAAGCAGTTGATCGACGAGGGGAGGATCGGTCGCATCTTCCACTGGCGGGCTACGTATCAGCAGGACTGGATTATCGATCCTGAGTTTCCGCTCACCTGGCACCTGCAGCGGGAACACGCCGGCTCGGGTCCACACGGTGACCTCAACTCGCACAGCGTCGACCTCGCCCATTTTCTCGCGGGCAGGATCGAGACCGTGTCGTGCCTGACCGCGAGCTTCATCGACCAACGGCCGCTGCCAGGTGTTGGAGCGGCAACCTTCGCGGCAGGCGCACAGGCAGATTCTCCAGTCTGCGGAAAGGTGACGGTGGAAGACGCTTCCCTGATGCACGTGCGGTTTGCCAACGGCGCGATCGGCTCCTTTGAGGCCACCCGCTTCGCCGCCGGCCGCAAGAATCGCAACCGCTTCGAGATCTACGGCAGCGAGGGCAGCCTCGCCTTCGACCTCAAGCGGATGAATGAACTGGAGCTTTACTCGCGGAACGATCCCGAGCATATCCGCGGCTTCCGCACGATCCTCGTCACCGAAGCCTGCCATCCCTACGTCGGCCGCTGGTGGCCGCCGGGGCACACGATCGGCTACGAGCACACGTTCATACACACCGTCGCCGACTTCGTGACGGCGATTCACACGGGCGGGGCCATCCACCCCGACTTCAGCGACGGTCTGCGGGTCATCGCCGTGCTCGAGGCCGCCCTCGAGTCGGCGGCCAGCGGCCGGCAGATCAAGGTTTCGTCCATTCATTCCCCTGAAGGAGTTTCATCATGACCCCGAGGCAGCAGCAGTTTGCCCGCGACGGATTCGTGCTCGAGCGGGTGCTCACCGACGCCCAGGCCGAGGACTTCCGCCGTCTGATGGCGGAGCTGCTCGACCCGACTCAGAAGACGGCATCAAGCGAAGTCGCCTGCTCGTCGATGCAGCATCTCGGCGATCCACTCGAGTCGTTTGGCACCCACGCGAAGCAGTACTACATCCACATGCTCGGCACGCCGCGGGCCACGTCGATCCTGCACGCCTATCACATTCCCGCGGTGCTCGAGATCGTGGAG
>JAQBZA010000244.1 GCA_027622795.1 Planctomycetota bacterium
TCAGCGAGTTCCAATGGTGGCGAAGTTCGCCGTGTCATCGATGGTCAACCGGTGGGCCCGCCGATCCAGCTTCGTGGCCGTGACTTCTCCTTCCACCCACGGTCTCTTGAGGTGCGGGCGGAAACCGGGGGTGGCCAGCATGGCATGGCATTCGACGATCATGGGCATCGCTACACCTGCGCCAACAGCGACCACGCCATCAGGTGCATGATCAATGATTGCTATCTCGGCCGAAATCCTGACTTCACGCCGCCACCGGGCCGCGAGAGCATCGCCATCGACGGGCCGCAGGCTGCAGTCTTTCGTGTGAGCCCCGTTGAGCCCTGGCGGGTGCTGCGCACGCGGCTGCGGGCCAGTGGGGTTGTGCCGGGCATCGTTGAAGGAGGCGGCCGACCGGCCGGATACTTCACCAGTGCGACGGGCATCACAGTCGTCCGGGGGGATCGTGTTGGTGAGCTTCGTGGAATGCTCGTGGTGGGAGACGTGGGCAGCAACCTTGTTCATCGCAAGCGACTGCTGCCGCATGGCTCGGGTGCGCGGGCTGAGCGGGTCGATGTGGCAAGTGAACTCATCGCCTCCCAAGACATTTGGTTTCGGCCCGTCCAGTTTGCCAACGGCCCAGACGGCGGGCTGTGGATCATCGACATGCAGCGCGAAGTCATCGAGCATCCGGCCAGCCTGCCGCCGGAGATCAAGCGGCATCTCGATCTGACCAGCGGCCGCGATGCCGGGAGGCTGTGGCGGCTCACAGTCGACGACGCACGCTCGCCCCCTCTCCCCTCTCCGCTGGGTAACACCGACGCCGCAACACTGGTGCGGCTGCTCTCTCACGCCAACGCCTGGCATCGAGAAACCGCGCAGCGGCTGCTCGTCACCCGTGGGGGCAAGGAGGTCGCACCACTTCTCCGCGCGGTGCCCGATGATCCTGCCAGCACGGGCCTCGGTCGGCTTCATGCCCTCTGGACGCTGGCGGGGCTCGCCGCACTATCACCGCTTGATGTGCAACGTGCGTTGACGGACGATCTGGCGGCTGTCAGAGCCGCCGGAATACGGCTGGCCGAGCCGTTTCTTGCTCGCCGCGAAAGCGGACGTCTCGTCGAGCAACTTGCATTGCTGGTGGCCTTTGACCGTGACCTCGAAGTGCGGCTGCAGCTGGCCTGCACCGCTGGCTTGGTGACGGACGATTCCAGACGTCGAGACATCATCTCGACGCTTCTTGCGCGCGACGGCGAAGATCCATGGTGCCGCATCGCGGCGTGCACCTCCATGCGGGATGACGCCGCCTCGATCGCTGCGTCGTGGATGGCATCTCCGGAGCGGCTCGGCTCGGCGGCAGCCGCTGCCGTGATGCCCGCGCTCTTTGCACAGATCGGCAGAGGTGGTGATCCCGCTGCCGTGCACGCTGCAATGGCCGCGATTGATGCGCTCGCCGTAGCTCCGGCCGCGGGTGAGCGGGATTCACGGCCAGCGGCGACTCGACTCTATGCGGAACTTGAAGCCGCGCTGGCTGCCGTCGGCTCTTCACTCAGAGCCGACGGCCAGTCGACCACGGATGCCGACGATCTGGCAACCAGGCTCGCCCAGTTCAACTCGACCGTGGCTCATACTGTCAGTCGTAGCGCTCCTGAGCGTGCGGCGGCGATTCAGGGCATGGCGTTCACTGGGATCGATGTCGTCGTCACCTTCCTTGATGATCCCGAACCGGCCGTCGTGCGGGCGGTAATCGATGTTCTCGATCGCTCTGCCGACCAGAAAGCCGCTGAGCAACTCATTGAGGCGCTGCCGCGGATTCCGGCAGCGTTGCTTCCCTCGGCGGCGAGAGCACTCACTCGCACGGCCTCACGCAGCCTGTTGCTCCTGACGGCCGTGGAAGACGGGCGGGTGGCAGTCGATCGACTGGGACAGTCTGCTGTGGATCTGTTGCGCCGGTTTCCTGACAAGGCCCTGCAAGAGAGAGCGACGGTCGTCCTTGGGCCCCCATCCCCTGCCAATCGGCAACCGATTGTCAACGCCTATCAGGCAAGTATGCCCAGCAGCCCTGGAAACCCGACCGCCGGACGGCTGGTCTTTCGCGCCCACTGTATGACATGCCACCGCGTGGAGGGTGTCGGACATGAACTCGGTCCCAATCTCACCGCCCTCCAGGCCCGTGGCCCCTCCGTGATGCTCCACGGAATCCTCGATCCCAATCGCGAGGTGCTGCCCGCCTATTCAGCGCACACCGCCGTCCGCCTCGATGGCCGCGTGGTGACCGGTCTGCTGGTGGTCGAATCCGATACCGCGGTCACCCTCCGATCGGCGGAAGGCATGGAGTATGTGATGGCACGTGATGAGATTGAGGTATTGATCGACACGGGCCGCTCACTCATGCCGGAGGGCTTCGAGCGATCGATCGACCCGCGCGCCATGGTCGATCTGTTGGCATACCTGATGTCAGATCACTGAGAACCGTACCAGGAAATCCAGCACCGCTCACTGGCGACATCTGTTTCGCAGCGGCAGCGATTGAGGTATTCTCCCGTCTCGCCCCGGTTCCCGTCCTGTGTATCACACGCTATGTCGACTCCGCTCCGTCTCGCCGTGCTGCTTTCTGGTTCGGGGCGCACGCTGGACAACCTACTCGGCGAGATTGCCGCTGGCCGTTTGGCCGCCAGAGTCGACGCCGTCGTATCAAACAAGTCCGGCGTACGGGGCCTCACGATTGCCGGCCGAGCCGGCGTACCCACGCATATTGTACCGCGGCGCGACCTCTCCCGTGCCGATTGGAGCCGCCAGATCTTTGCCATCTGCCGCCGGGCAGAGGCTGATCTCGTCGTCATGGCTGGGTTCCTGCAACTGCTCGAGATCCCGGACGATTTCACTGGCCGCGTGATCAACATCCATCCTGCCCTTCTGCCGGCCTTTGGGGGGAAGGGTTTTCACGGGATGCACGTGCATCGGGCTGTCGTGGCCCGCGGCTGCACTGTTTCCGGTTGCACCGTGCATCTGGTCGACAACGAATATGATCACGGGCATATCCTGCTTCAGAAGACCGTGCCTGTGCTCGCCGATGACACGGCCGAGTCACTCGCCGCCCGCGTCTTCGCGGCAGAGTGTGTAGCCCTGCCGGAGGCCATTGCGACCTTTGGGCCAGAGCTTTCGTCACCGCCATCATCAGGGAGTGCATCATGAGCAGCCGTTCACTGGGGAACATCATTGCCGATTCGCTTCAACTCTCGGTGGGCTATGCCGAGCGACTGCTCCGCGATGTGCGCCCCGATCAGGCGGGCCACTTCGCCCGAGTCGGCGGCGTGCCGGTGGAATCCAATCATCCGGCGTTCATCTATGGCCACCTGAGTCTCTATGCCCCCAAGGTGCTCTGGCAGCTTGCCGCCCCGACCCCTCCGATTCCTGAGCATTTCGACAACCTGTTTTCCAAGGATGCCACCTGCCGTGACGAGCCCGATCTCTATCCGCCGCTTGACGACATCACGGCTTTTTTTTTCGAGGGCCATCGGATGCTTGCCGGGGCCCTCCGAAGCACGCCCAACGACACCTTTGACAAGCCCAACCCTGCCGGCGGGAAGATGGCGGAGCGGTTCCCAACGCTTGGCTCGGTGCAGACTTTCTACTGCGGAGCCCACATCATGATGCACCTCGGCCAGATGAGCGCCTGGCGACGCATGATGGGGCTCGGCACCGCTTGAAAGTGGCATGACGGCAGGAGAGTGCCCGGAAAAACGCTTGTCTGGGATCGCAGACTGGGCTATCCTCAACAAAGGGGTTCTAAGCCTCAGGGGGTTCTCAGCCCCATGAATTGAATTTCATGTTATTTCTCATACTTCTTTCGTCGGAAGGATGCCATCATGTTGTTGCTAAAAAACTCAATGCGGTCACAGAGGGGATTTACGCTCGTTGAACTCCTCGTGGTCATAGCCATCATCGGTGTTTTAATCGGGCTTCTCCTGCCGGCAGTTCAGGCAGCACGGGAAGCGGCGCGCCGCATCAACTGCGTCAACAATCTGAAGCAGTTGGGTCTGGCCCTGCATGGGCATCATGATTCGATGCAGCATTTCCCGCCGCTCTGTGAATATGGCCGCGGGCATTCCGGTCGTCGAAATGGGTTCGTCGTGCTCCTCCCCTTCATGGAAGAGACGGCGTTGTTTGCCCAGATCGATGCTGACAAAGGTGCCAATCCATGGGACGCCCGTGCATTCTGGAGAACGAATATCTCGGCATTGACCTGCCCGTCTTCGCCGCGGCCCAGCAACTTCAACAACGGCCAAGTTACTGGCTTGAACTATCGTATGTCAGTTGGCGATCGCGTACTGAGAAGAGACCGATCGAGTCCGGGGCTGGATCAGGCCCGGGGCATGTTTATCTGGGGCGGGGCCGGCATTGCCAGTAACAATGATATCAAGCCGGGGGTTTCGATGACCGAGGTGTCTGATGGTTTGAGCAAGACCATTGCAATGTCGGAGAAGGTTTCGATGAGCAGTGCGACGAGTACCAAGACAGGAGCCTGGGGAGTTGCCGCCACGCAAACCGACCCGAGTGCGTGTCAGGCCGTTGAGACCGGCGGCACCCTGTCCGGCGGTCGGATTGAAGATTCACGATGGTGCGATGGCCGTCAGGCGTACGCAGGATTCAACACGGTTTTGCCCCCCAATAGCCCGAGTTGTGTCCAATCTTCTGGGGGCAACATCCATGATCAGGACTATGTCCTGAGTTCAGCGAGCAGTCTGCACCCCGGCGGCGTAACCGTGCTCTTCGGCGACGGTTCTGTCGAATTTATCAACAACGACATCGGATCCGGAAATACGGGAACGGCCTATCCGACCTCGGGTGGAAGCCCGTATGGGGTGTGGGGAGCGCTCGGTTCCCGTAATGGCAGTGAAGCTGCCTCCCGTTGAGCACTTGCGGGCAGCAGCGATTCCTGTGGACCCATCAATGGAAGTACATCAATCAAAACGAGAAAGGATGCCATCAGTGGGTATTCGAACAGAGGGCATCCTGCCCTTGTTGGCAATCGTGCTGACCATGAGTTTCGGCTGCGGCTCGGGTGGCTCATCACTCCCGACGGTCGGTGTTCGGGGAACGGTTTTCTTGGATAGTCAGCCCGTCGAAGGAGCCACCGTCGTGTTTGGGCCGAGTGATGCGGCTGGACGCACTGCGACCGGAGTCACTGACTCATCTGGGCAGTTTCAACTGACCACGATGAGCCCGGGAGATGGATCGCTGGTTGGCAACTACAAGGTGACCGTCCATAAACTGTCGACAACCGGCGGCATGAGCCAGGAAGAGTACGAGAAGAATTATGAAGCGCTCACGACCGGGAAAATGCAGGTTCCGCCCGTCGTCACCAAAAACGCGCTTCCCGAGATCTACCGAGGCACTGACACCACTCCACTTGTTGCTGAGGTGAAAGACACGGGCGGCAATCAGTTCTCATTT
>JAQBZA010000245.1 GCA_027622795.1 Planctomycetota bacterium
CGGCCGCCGCCACGTCGGGGCGTCCAAACATTCTGTTCATCATCGTCGATGACCAGTCGCCCTTTGACCTCTCGTGCTACAACCCTGCCTCGACGCTCGACACCCCAGTGATCGACCGGCTGGCTGCCGAAGGGATGGTGTTCGACGCCGCCTATCACATGGGCTCGTTCTCCGGGGCGGTCTGCACACCGAGCCGGCACATGGTGATGTGCGGCCGCTCGGTCTGGCACCTGCCGATCGGGCCCAACAGCCCCAAGCAGAAAAAGGGCCAGCCATCGGTGGTGCCGCCGACCGCCCACTGTCCACCGGATATCGCCCAGTTCACACTGGCCCCGGTCTTCAATCGTGCCGGCTACGACACGATGCGGACCTGCAAGCAGGGCAACAGCTACGAGGCGGCGAACAAGCTCTTCACGATCCGCCACGACGCCACCAAGCGCGGCGGCACTGCCGAGACGGGCAGCGGCTGGCATGGCGACCGCGTCATGGACTATCTCGCGGAGCGGGAGCAGAGCAAGGACGCCGATCCGTTCCTGATCTACTTCGGCTTCTCGCATCCGCACGACACGCGGGATGGCACCCCTGAGCTGCTCGCAAAGTATGGCGCCACCAACCACACCGATCCGAATTCGCTGCCCGCTGCCGATCCAAAGCAGCCGCCCCTGCCCCCCAACTGGCTGCCCGGGCATCCCTTCGACAATTCCCACGCCGATGTCCGTGACGAGGTGGCCGTGAGCGGCGTCTGGAAAAACCGCGACGCGAGAACGATCCGCAATGAGCTCGGCCGGGAGTTTGCCTGCAGCGAGAATATCGACCGCCAGATCGGCCGGGTGCTCGACAAGCTGGCCGCGATGGGCGAGCTCGGCAACACCTGGATCTTCTACACGGCCGACCATGGCATGGCGATCGGCCGTCACGGCCTGCAAGGCAAGCAGAATCTCTACGAGCACACCTGGCGGGTGCCCTTCATCGTGAAGGGGCCGGGTGTGAAGCCGGGCAGCCGTGCCCCCGGCAACATCTACCTCGGCGACACGCTGGCCACGCTCTGCGATATCTGCGCGATCGCCCCGCCCGCCTCAAATGAGGGCACCAGTTTTCTGCCGGTGCTCGAGGGGCGGCAGCAAACCGTTCGCGACGTGCTTTACGGCGTCTACTGTGGCGGCCAGAAGCCGGGGATTCGCAGTGTGCGGCAGGGCGACTGGAAGCTGATCAAGTATGAGTCACCCTCCGGCGGCCTCCACACGCAGCTCTTCAACCTGCGGCACAACCGGCACGAGTTTCTGGCCGAGCACCATGATCCGGCGGTCGCGGCAGCCCTGCCGATGCCGCCCGAGCCGCGGCAGAAAAACCTCGCCACCGATCCGGCCCACGCCGCACAACGCGCCGCGATGGAGGCGCTTCTGCTCGCCGAGATGCGGCGGCATGACGATCCATTTCGGTTTGCCGACCAGCCCGCAAAGGAGCCCGTGCGATGACCGCCCGCAGCCCCGTTGCCTGTCTTGTGAGCCTTGTGGTGGCGCTGGTGCTCTCGATCGGCACCGCGCATGCCGCTTCCCCCCCAAACTTCGTCGTGATCTTCATCGACGACCTGGGGTATGGAGACATCGGGCCCTTCGGGGCTACGAAACAGCAGACGCCCAACCTCGACCGCATGGCGGCCGAGGGACTGAAACTCACGAGTTTCTACGCGGCGCCGGTCTGCTCAGTGTCGCGGGCCCAGCTGCTTACCGGCTGCTATGGCGTGCGGGTCGATGTTCCGGGTGTCTATTTCCCGGCTGGCCCGCACGGACTCAATCCCGCCGAGGTCACGATCGCGGAGCGACTGAAGCCTCTCGGCTACGCGACCGCCTGCATCGGCAAGTGGCACCTGGGAGACCAGCCGGAATTTCTCCCCACCCGCCAGGGCTTTGATCGCTACTACGGCATTCCGTATTCCAATGACATGCAGCGGGTGTCGACCGCGACCGGCCAGCGGGTCGTGCCGCTATTGCGTGACGAGACGGTTGACGAACTGTTGACCGACGAGATGCAGACAGCGATCGTGGAAAAGAGCACGGCCGAGGCGGTGCGGTTTATTGAAGAGGCCAAGGACAGGCCGTTCTTCCTCTACCTGCCACATACGGCCGTGCATGCCCCGATCGTGCCCGGGAAACGGTTTCAGGGGAAAACCCAAAACGGAAAGTTTGGCGACTGGGTCGCGGAAGTCGACTGGAGCGTCGGCGAAGTGCTCGACACGCTCCGACGGCTGAAGCTCGCCGACAACACGCTCGTGATCTTCACGAGCGACAATGGCCCCTGGGTGAGCGTCGTCGGTGACGCCACCATTGCCGGCCCGCTCCGCGGCTCCAAGGGGAGCACTTGGGAGGGGGGCGTGCGGGTGCCGACGATCGCCTGGTGGCCCGGGCACATCCAGCCGGGCACCACCTGCGATACGGTAGCCGGCACGATTGATCTGTTGCCGACGTGCGTGAGGCTTGCCGGCGGCACGGTGCCGGCCGAGCCGGTCATCGACGGCCGCGACATGTCGGGCCTGCTTCTTGGCTCGTCGCCGGAATCACCACGAACCGCCCACTACTATTTTCAGGGCAATGGCCTGCAGGCGGTGCGGCAGGGGAAGTGGAAGCTCGCGATTGCGTCGCAGGCCAGTGGCATGGGCAAGAAGAACGCCCGCCCACCGGAGCCGGCCTCGCTCGATCAGCCGCGGCTCTACGACCTCAATGCCGACATCGGCGAGACGACCAATGTCGCGGCGGCGCATCCGCAGGTGGTCGCCGACCTGAAGGCCCTTGCCGTGGCCATGCAGCAGGAGTTGGGGAATCCGAAGTCGCCGGCCCGCCGGCCCGCCGGCAGCGTCGCGAGCCCGCAGACGATCTACCCGACGGTGCCGCAGCCACCGAAGCAGAAGAAGGCGAAGCAGACCGCCAAAGCGGCGGCAACGCGGCCCAACATCGTGCTCTTTCTCGCCGATGATCTCGGCTACGGTGAACTCGGCTGCTACGGCAACACAGCCGCGATCACACCCAATCTCGACCGGTTCGCGGCTCAAGGCCTGAAGCTGACCGATTGCCACTCGGCCTCGAGCGTCTGCTCGCCGTCGCGGTCGAGTCTGCTCACCGGCCGCACCCCCTTTCGCAACGGCGTCTTCACCTGGATTCCGGAGAAGAGCCCGATCCACCTCCGCACGAGTGAGATCACGTTGCCGAAGCTGCTCAAGGAGGCGGGCTACCAGACCTGCCACGTCGGGAAATGGCACTTAAATGGCCTGTTCAATTTGCCCCAGCAGCCGCAGCCTTCCGACCACGGCTACGACTGGTGGCTGGCCACGCAAAACAACGCCGCCCCGAGCCATGCGTTTCCCGAAAACTTCGTTCGCAACGGCACCGCGATCGGCAGGGTCGATGACTACTCCGCACCGTTCATTGCCAAGGAGGCCGTGAGTTGGCTGAAGAGTGAGCGGGATCCGGCGAAGCCATTTTTTCTTGCCGTCTGGACGCATGAGCCGCACTACCCGATTGCCTCGGCCGAGCGGTATGAGAAGCAGCATGCTGCGATCGCCGATACTGAGGAGCGGACCTATCGGGCCAACATCACGCAGCTCGATGATGCCTTCGGCATGCTCATGAAAGCACTCGACGAGATCGGAGCGACCGATTCCACGCTCGTCTTCTTTACCAGCGACAACGGCCCCGAAGGGGCAGGTGATACGGGCCCCGGCCGTGGCCTCGCCGGTCCGTTGCGGGGCCGCAAGCGGTCGATGTACGAAGGGGGCCATCGCGTGCCGGGGATCATTCGCTGGCCGGGGAAGATCGAGCCGGGCAGCCAGAGCGACCTGCCCGTGATCGGCAGCGACTTCTTTCCCACGGCCCTCGAGGCAGCCGGTCTCGCGCCGCCCCCCGGGCGCACCCTCGACGGGGTCGATGTGAGCGGCCCGGCGGTGCATGACCCACGGCCGCTCTCCTGGCGATGGGGCGGCTTTGTCGCCTACCGCGAGGGCCCGTGGAAGATCGTCGCCGACGAGGCGCTCGAGAAGCCAGAGCTCTACAACCTCGCCGATGATCTGGCTGAGACGACCGACCTCGCGGCCCGGGAGCCGGCGCGGCTGGCCGCCATGCTCGAGCGACTGCGGGCCTACACGGCTGATGTTGAGGCCGAGGCCCCTGACTGGTGGCGGACGCACGATTGGAATCCCAAGCGGCGGGTGAAAAAGCCGCAGCCCGTGCCGGCCGGGTGAGCGAGGTGCTACACTCTGCGGCCACCCCGGGGGCGTTTTCATGGCCGATGGCAACGACACGACGACGAGCCGGCTCGGCCTCGCGCTCTTCTCGATCTATGTGCTGCTCTATGGCGGCTTCATGGGGCTCGTGCTCATGCGGCCCGACCTGCTCTCGTGGCGGCCGTTTGGCGGGGTGAATCTGGCGATCGCCTCCGGCATGGGGCTGATCGCCGCCGCCTTCGTTCTCGCCGTGCTCTACATGGTGGCCCGGGCCGGCCGCTGACAGAAGCCACGACAGGAACCGCTGCAGGATGCTTCACGACACCTCCCCGCTGGCCGTGCTCATCTTCGCCGCCTTCGTGGTCGGCGTGATCGGCCTCTCCTTCTGGCTCGGCCGCAAGAAGCAGTCGGCCGCGGCCTACTATGCGGCCCATGGCGAAGTGCACTGGTTCGTCAACGGCATCGCCTTCGCCGGCGACTATCTCTCGGCCGCCTCGTTCTTGGGCATCTGCGGGATGATCGCCTTCTCGGGCTACGACGGCTTCCTCTACTCGATCGGCTTTCTGGCCGGCTGGGTGGTGGCGCTGTTTGTGATCGCCGAGCCGATCAAGGCCCTCGGCCGGTTCACCTTCGCCGATGCCCTCGACGCGAAGTTCAACAGCCGCGGCATCAAGATGGCCGTGGCGATCTCCACGCTCGTGGTGAGCATCTTCTATCTGATCCCGCAGATGGTCGGGGCGGGCTCGCTGATCACGCCACTGTTGGGCCTGCCGCAGTCGGTCGGCGTGGTGCTCGTTGGGGTCGCCGTGACGCTGATTGTCGTCACCGCCGGCATGGTCTCCACCACCTGGGTGCAGTTCATCAAGGGCTCCCTGCTCGTCTTCTTCTGCGGCATCCTCACGGTGCTGATCCTCGGCCGCGGTCTCAGTGTGAACGCCGGCCGCCCGGGTACCGAAGACCTCACGCCGCAGGTCAAAACGATTCGATCCGACGGCAGCGTAATCATCGATGGCCAGCCCCAGACCCGTGACCACGACCTGCGGCCGGTCGGCACGATCCTCCGGCTCCCCGAGCGGTATGCCGGCCAGACCGCCACCGGCCCGCTCCGGCCGCTTGAATACCTGGCTGCCCTCGAAGACTCGACGATCGTCACCTGGTCGGCCAAGCGGCATTCCGACGAGCAGGGCAGCCACATCACCTATTCGCCGGTCGAGAAG
>JAQBZA010000246.1 GCA_027622795.1 Planctomycetota bacterium
GAAGACGAGAAACTGCATATTGTCGTGCGGCGTGTCTCCCGGATCGAGCAGGTTGCCCAGCCGGCAGCCGAGCGACCAGTTGACGTGCTTGCCCGAGCCATTGATGCCGGCGAACGGCTTCTCATGGAGGAGGCAGGCCATGCCATACTTCGTCGCCACCCGGGTGAGCATCTGCATGATCGACTGCTGATGGTCGGTGGCGATGTTGGCATTTTCGTAGAGGGGCGCGATCTCGTACTGGCTGGGGGCCACCTCGTTGTGCCGCGTCTTCACCGGCACGCCGAGCTTGAACAGCTCCCGCTCCGTCTCCAGCATGCAGGCCAGCACCCGCTCGGGGATCGCCCCGAAATACTGGTCTTCAAACTCCTGCCCCTTCGGCGGCTTGGCGCCGAAGAGCGTGCGGCCGGTCATCACGAGGTCGGGCCGCGCGAAGTAGAAGTTGCGATCGATGAGAAAATATTCCTGCTCCGGGCCGGCCGAGGCGGTCACCTGCCCGATATCCTTGTGGCCGAAGAGGGCGAGCACGCGGCGGGCCTGCTTGTCGACCGCCTGCATGCTCCGCAGCAGCGGCGTCTTCTTGTCGAGCGCCTCGCCCGTCCACGAACAGTAGGCGGTGGGGATGCAGAGCGTGGTGCCGTTGGGATTATCGAGCACATAGGCGGGGCTGGTCGGATCCCAGGCGGTGTAGCCGCGGGCCTCGAAGGTGGCGCGGAGGCCGCCGGAAGGAAAGCTCGAAGCGTCGGGCTCACCCTGGATCAGTTCCTTGCCGGAGAACTCGGCGATCGCGTCACCCTCGCCGGTGGGTGTGAGGAAGCTGTCGTGCTTCTCGGCCGTGAGGCCGGTGAGCGGATAGAAGACATGGGCGTAGTGGGTGGCGCCCTTCTCGATCGCCCAGTCTTTCATCGCCAGCGCCACGGCATCGGCGATCGAGGGGTCGATCGGCTTGCCCTGCTTGATCGTCGCCTGCAGCACCTTGTAGACCGCCTTGGGGAGGCGGCTTTTCATCTCGGCATCATTGAAGACGTTGGAGCCGAAAATCGCGCTGGTGGGCGTTTCTCGGAAGTTCCAGGCCGGGCCGGCGGCCCGGTAGGCATTGACGGCGGCAACGGCACTGGTGCGGACGCTGGTCATGGGCTTCCTTCAGAAAGAGGGTTGCCCATTACCTTACCGCACGGGAGATCGGTTGCGAGGTGGGCTGAGCTACAGTGCGGGGAGCCGACCGATGGGCGGCGGCGATGGCCGCCTGGAGGAAGGGATCGGCGGCGGGGGCGATTCGCTGACCGTCGACTGGCCGGGCGACCGACTGCACAACCAGATCGGGCTCCACGCCGACATTGCTATACGGCCGACCGTTGGGGGAGAAGAACTTGGCCGTGGTCAGCCGCAGGCCAACGCCCGCCGTGTCGAGCGGGAAGATGCCCTGGATTGAGCCCTTGCCGTAGCTGCGAACCCCAACGATCGTGGCCCGGCCGTGATCTCGCATCGCCCCGGCAAAGATCTCGCTGGAGCTGGCCGAGTCGCCGTCGATCACCAGCACCAGCGGCATCCGCCAGGTGCCTGATCGGGTGGCCGAGTAGTTGAAGTCTTCATCGGGGCAGCGGCCACGGGTGGCCACCACGAGGCCCCGATCGAGGAACAGGTCGGCCACGTCGACGGCCGCGGAGAGCAGGCCGCCGGGATTGCCGCGAAGGTCGATGACGAGTGACCGCATGCCGTTCATATCGAGCCGTCGCAGGGCGGTCTCGAGATCAGCGGAGGTCGTCTTCTGAAACGAGGTGAGCTTGATGTAGGCCACACCGGTCGCGGGGTCGAGGATCTGCACGTCTTCGATGCTCGGCACATCGACATGCTCGCGACGAACCGTCATCGCCCGGGCCACGGCGCTGCCGCGGGCGACCGCCAGCGTGACGACCGAGCCTTCCGGCCCCTGCAGCAGTTGGGCCGCCTCGTCGACATTCATGCCCCCCAGTGACCGGCCACCGATACCGACCACATGATCGCCAGCCCGCAGGCCCGCCCGCTCGGCGGGGCTGCCGGGAATCACATGCACCACCAGCAGGCCGTCGTCGGCCCCCTTGAGCTCCACGCCAAGGCCCACGAAGTTGCCTTCGATCTGGGCGTAGAGATCATCGAGCTGGCCGGTGGTGAGGAAGGCCGAGTATTCGTCGAGGCCACCGACAGCCGCGGCTGTCATTTCCATGATCGTGATCGCCGGTGGAATGCCGAGCGTGGAGTGGGCGATGCGGGCCACCCAGGCGGCGATCGTCTCGGCCTCGACCGGTGTGCCGACGGTGCGGCCGCCGATCACCCGCGACACCTGGTCGCGATAGAGCGTCCGCCGCTCTGGCGTCGCCTGAGCCGCGTAGAGCGAGGCGAAGGCCGGCTCTTCAATGGCCACGTCCATTGCCAGGCAGCCCCGCGACACCAGCCGGGCATAGTTGGGCGCGTCGACATGATGCGAGCCGATGCGGCCGAGCACCTCGCCGTAGACACGCCGTGCATCGAGCTCCGAGAGGGCGGCGAGCCGATTACGGTAGGCGATCTCGGTGTGGCGACGGGCGACGTCGCAATGGATCTTGGCAAGGTCGTAGCGATGTTGGAGGTCGGGGGGCAGCGTGCCTTTACGAGCGGCTGGCTCACACATGCTCACCACATCGGACCACCGCCGCTCCTGCACGAGCCGAATCGTGCGGCTGGCCAGATCACTCTGGTGGGATGCCGGCGGGGCGACGCCTGGCAGCGGCTGGGGGCTCGACTCGGCGGCGGCGCCGAACGAGGCCGAGGCGGCCAACAGGATGGCACACAGTGCCTGAAAAAGTCGGGCAGCCACGAGTCGAAGCGTCGTTGGTGCGGGTTCGACAGTCACAGGAGCGATCCATTCGCGGGTCGCCGCGACATGTCGCGGCCGGCAGCGGTCTCTCCGTCGACCGCCCGCGATTATGGATCACGTTTCCAGGCCGGTCAAAAAAACCTGCCCACCCACCGCGGCGGCGGGCCCGACAATTGGAACCATCCGAAGAACCCGACCAGTCAGCCTTACCCCGGCTCTGGGTGGTGGCCTTTTACCAATGCCTCGTCGAGCGTTTTGATTGGAACAACCATGTCTTGATGCCAGCCGCTACGGGTGGCCTCAATCATGACATGGCGAAGGCCGTTCACGTGGCTCAAAGCGGGATAGCACAGCCGGTTGACCCCCCGGGGCATCAGTTCGATGACCAGCGTGCCCGGCCGGCAATGGATGATGTGACTGAGGCCGGCGCCGTGGGCGGCCATCACAATGGCCGCCTCACGAAATAACTTTACCTGCTGCGCCAGGGGCAGCCCTTCGAGCTGCTGATCTTCAAACCCATGCTGCCGCCGCCATCCCGCAAACGCGTCGGCATTGTGCACGAGGCGAGACCGGCTGCGCTCGATGAAGATCGAACGGGTTGCCGAACCGGGCTCGGCCACGCCGAGCCCGGTGGCGAGCGCAGCGGCCAATGGCCGGATCGCCTGCGTGAGCTGGAGCAAAGGCACGAGCAGTTCGTCGGCTTCGAGGTGGAGCGTGGCATGCGGCTGGATGACCTGATCGAGTGACACCCCGAGGGCGGTCAGCGACTCGCGTTGCCAGCGTGCATAGCCATCCACCACATACCAGTCGGCTCGCTCGCCACTGCGGAGCAGCGTCCACAGCCGCGGCAGCACTTCGGCCGTCCAGTGGAAAAAATTATGGGACCCAGTGGCATTCAGCACGGCCACGCGGCCCGGACACTCCCGCACCGAGGGAACGAGTCGTTCTCGCCAGGCATTGAGGGCGGCGTGTTTCCAGAATCGCGGGTTGAGCCTTCCGAAGGGAAGGTGTCGGCGAAAGCCGTCGGTGTCGCGTGGCGGCCACTCAAACTCCTGCAGGCAGGCGTCGGCGGCGGGCACATGGATCGTGCCAGTGCGGCCGACCACACGGCCCTGGGGGATGACAAGCACTACCGTTGCAGGCAGGTCACGGGCGGGGAGCGTTTGGGGATGCCAGCCGGAGATGTTCCCAGTGTCACTCCAGGCGTGGTAGTGAAACTCAGGGAGCCGGGTGGCTGCATCGACGGTGACGGCACGGGCCGCTGTCGGGAACTCCGTGAGAAGCTGCGCGACGGTGAGCAGCTGTGATGGACCCCGCTGCGGTCGGCTGACCGCGAGCAATGTGTCGTCGGCGAAGACGTATTTCCCAACGCGAAATGTCCGCTGCTGGGCAAAGGGGTGATGCATGGAATGGTTGAACGCAGGCGGTGGCGGCCGCGGCAGAATATCGTTTTCAGGATCGTTTGGAGGCTGAATTCCACCCGGAGCCCGGCCATCGCGCAGGATGGCATCGCTGTCGCGTACACTACAGTAATGGCTGATACTCCGACGACTCCGGATCCGCCGGGAGGCCTTGCCAACGGCCAGCCCACGCTCGTGCTGCTCGACCGCGTGCGGCAGGGGGATGGCGACGCCGTGAACGGCCTTCTTGAGCGGCACCGCGAGACGATCAAGCGGATGATCGATCGTCGCATGGATCGGGGCGTGCAGCGGCGGGTCGATGCCAGCGATATCGTGCAGGATGTGATGATCGAGGCCAACCGGCGGCTGGGCGAGTACCTCGCCAACGCTACGATGCCGTTTCAGCTCTGGCTCAGGCACATGGCCCGCGATCGGCTGATCGATGCCCATCGCCGCCATCGCGTGGCGGCCACCCGGAGCGTCGATCGCGAGGTGCCGCTGGTGGTGCCCGACTCCGAAGGCGACCAGTCGCAGGCCGACCTTGGCGGGCAGATCACCGACCGCGAGCTTACGCCGGCCGCCGCCGCCACCTGGCATGAACTGGAGCGGCGGTTTGCCGCCGCGGTGGAGCTTCTCGAGGAAGGCGACCGGCAGATCGTGCTCCTGCGGCACTTCGAGCATCTTTCCACCGCCGAGGCGGCCGACGTGCTCGGGCTTTCCAAACCGGCCACCGGGATGCGGTATCTCCGGGCGATGCGGCGGTTACGGGCGTTGCTCGATGACGGTTCTGAATCAGGGGGCTGATCGCCGGCCTGCCGCCACGATGCTGGCAGGCGCCTATGATGCCAGCCGAGGGTTTTCATGGCTTCCATAACCAGTCGCTCCCGTGCCATCGATGTTGAGCTGTCTTCCGCGCAGGAAGAGCGGCTGGCGGAGCTGCTCGAAGAGCTGTCGGAAGAAAGAGGTGCTGCCGCGCAGGCGCATCTGGAACGGCTCGCTGCCGACCACCCTGACCTGGCGGGCCAACTCCGTGAACTCTTCGCGGCGATGATGGTGACCGACGCGGTCGTCGAACACTCGACCATCTATGAAAATGGCTTGGCCGATGCAGCTTCGCGGCCGGCCCCACCGCTGCGAACCGACACGGGTGGATTCCTGCCCTGGTCGACGCCTCTGCCGGCCCGGTTT
>JAQBZA010000247.1 GCA_027622795.1 Planctomycetota bacterium
CGGTGAAGAATGTCACCGTGCGACAGAGCAAGGCGTTCGGCGTGCATCTGGCGAACGCGCACGATTTTCTCGTTGAAAACATCACGCTGGAGGAGCATCGCCGCGACGGCGTGCATGTGAACGGCCCCGCCAGCGCTGGTCTCATTCGCGGCGTGCGCGGCGATTCGAAGGATGACGATGTGGCGTTGAACGCGTGGGACTGGAAAAACTACGCGCCCAGCTACGGCCCCATCGAGCGCATCATCGTCGAAGACGTGACCGGCTGGCCTGGGGAGGACCACGAGGGCAACAACGCCATCCGCCTCCTCCCCGGTGTGAAACGCTTCGACGACGGCACCACACTCGACTGCCCCATCAGCGACATCACCCTGCGTCGCATCACCGACATCCGACATTTCAAAATCTACGACCAGCCGAACCTCGAACTTGGTCGCGATAACGACTTCAGCATCGGAGTCGGCGCCGTGAAAAACCTCCGCCTCGAAGACCTCATCTTCAATCGCCCCGGCCGGATCGAACTCCACGCGAACACCGATGGCCTCTCCATTCATAAAGTTCGCGTGAATCATCCCATTACCTCAGACTGGCGCCTGCTCGCCATCGGCCCGCTATCGCAGACCTACACGCGCGGCAAGTCCGACGACCCCGCGAAATGGACGGAAAGCTTCTCCCCCGACCTCGACTGCACCGTGCGCAACGTAAGCGTTTCCGGCGTCCGCACCCGCGACTCGCAGGCCGACCTGCCCATTAAAGAAGTCGTGCAGGTCATTGAGCAACACATCAACCCCGACTACCCGAAGACGACGCCGAAGGGCGGCACCGGGAAAGGCATCTGGATTCGCTAAAGCATCAAACCCATCCTCACAATGAAAACCCCCATCATGAACCGAAAACATTTTCTCCAAACTCTCAGCGGCACTGCGTTGACCTTCCCGTGGTTCTCGAATCTCGCGTTGCATGGCGCGGAGGTGTCGAAGGCTCCACGGCGGCTCGTTTGCATCGGGCTAGATTTTGGGTTGCGGCCCGAATCATTTTTCCCGGCGACACATGGCCCTGAGCTGGAGCTGACTCCTTTGCTGAAGCCTCTGGAGCGCTGGCGGCAGAAAATGACGGTGTTTTCGCAACTGGAGCATCCCGGCGTGCAGGGCGGGCACTATGGCGTGCACGCTTTTCTCAGCGGCGTGCGGCGTGAGCAGGCGGCGGGTTTCAAGGACGGCTGTGTGACGATCGACCAGCTCGCGGAGGAGCATCTCGGCGGCTTGACGCGATTCCCCTCGCTGTGCCTCGGCGTGGGCGGTGGCGATGCAATCTCGTGGACCCGCTCGGGCATCGCGGTTCCGAAACTGGAGGACCCAGGCGTGGCGTTTGACACGCTTTTCAAGCCGCAACGCACGTCAGCCGCTGCGGCACGCCGGGCGGAGTTGTCTGAAAATGAATCGGTGCTTTCGCTCATTGCTCAAGATGCCAGGCGGGTGGCTCCGTATCTGGATCGCTGGGATCGCGAGAAGATGGATGAATTTATGAGCGCGATGCGGGACTTCGAACGTGCGAACGCCTCGAGCATGGCGTGGCTCGACAAGCCGCTGCCAGTGACGGATGGCAAAAAACCCGTGTGGAAGGGCGAAGGCTGCATGGACCGGGTGCGCGCGAACTTCGATGTCGCGGCCCTGGCGCTCCAAGCGGATGCCACACGCATCATCACGCTGAACATCGGCGGTGCGCTGCCAGTGACGAACATCCCCGGCATCAGTCGCGGCTATCACGATCTCTCACACACCGGTCAGGACCCGGACAAGCTGCGTCAACTGCACCTTATCGAGACCGCACTGATGGCGGAGCTGGATCACTTTCTCGAGCGACTTTCCACCATGAAAGACATCGGTGGCAGCTCCCTGCTGGACAACACCACCGTGGTCTTTGGCAGCGGCATGGGCAATGCGAGCTCTCACGCCAACTCGAACCTTCCCGTGGTGCTCGCCGGTGGCGGGTTCCAGCATGGACGGCATCTCTTCTTCCCAAAGAATGGCCGCCAACAAACGCCGCTCTGCAATCTCTTCGTCACGCTGCTCCAGCAAATGGGCATCGAGCGCGACCAGTTCGGATCGAGCAGCGGGAACCTCAATCAATGTCTGGTGTAGCATGCGCGTCCATCTCGTTACTTTTGTCGTCTTAGCCTCCAGCACGCTCCACGCGGAGGATGCCGCCTCACTCAAGCCTGAGGACTTTCTTTCTCGCTACTGCCTCGCCTGTCATGGTGCCCACGTGCAGAAAGGTGACCGTCGGCTTGATGACCTGCCTTTTACCGTTGGCACGGATCTGGACGTTGCGGAGCGCTGGCAGGAGGTGCTGCATCAGCTTCAGCTTGGTGAAATGCCTCCGGCCACAAGGGAGCAACCCTCCGACGATGAGCGTCGCGCGTTACTCGCCTGGATTGAGGAGCAGCTCACGCAGGCCCAGTCCGCCGCCCGCACCCGTGGTGGCAGCGTGGTGCATCGACGACTGAGCCACGCGGAGTATCTCCACACCATTCAGGACCTCTTTGGATTCGAGGGAGATTTTGATCCCACGACCAACTTCCCAGGCGATGAAGAGCTGGAAGGATTTCGCAACATCGGATCCGCCTTGCGCACGTCACGACATCATGTCGAGCAGTATCTGAAAGCGGCCGATGCGGTGCTGGATCACGCTTATGATCTCGCCGAAGTGAATGGCAGGCCGGAGGTGAAGCAATGGAAGGACAGCGCTGAAACGATGCGCCCCCTCAACGCCGCCTTCGGGCTCGGCGTCATCAGCGCCGAGAAGGCGAAGGGCCCCGCCTACATTCATCTCAGCCACGGTCTGCGAAATCAGGAGCTCATCTTCGATAGCAAGCTCTTCCTCAGTCGTTTGGGCGATACGGGCGTGCCGCACTCCGGTTGGTACGATGTCGAGGTCGAAGCCACCGCTGCGAACCGTCATCACCCGTATGGCAACGACCTCATGCTCGGCGGGCTTAAGCCATATTTCAAGGACTTGAAGTCCTACTATGACGAGTCGAAGCCGATGCAGCTTGGCATTGGTCGCCAAGGCGAAGGCATGAAGGGCAATGGTTGGCGGCTCATCCCACCGAACATCATCCACGCCACCGAGTTGCCGGATGATCGCTACATCACCGTCCGTGCCCGCATCTGGCTGGATCGCGGCACCGTGCCTTACCTCTCCTGGATCGACGGTCCGCCCAAGGGCACTCGCGGACAGTTCATCTCCACCAAGCTCTCCAAATATGACACCAGCGTGCCGGAGATCGAGAAGCACGTGTGGGAAAATCTCGCCCTACGTGCCGAACGCGACAAACTCTACCAACACCTCTACCAGGGGCCCGAGGTCCGCGTTCACTACTGGCAGGTCACTGGGCCGCTGCGCGATGACGAGCCGCATCCCGCGCAGTCGCTGCTCTTCGCACATATCGCGCCCGACGAAATGCAGATCGCACCCGCACGCTTGCAAACCGAACTGCAAGCCCTTGCCAGCCGACTCTTCCGTCGTGAGGTGACGGCTCGTGACATCGCTCCGTTTACGGCTGCCGTGCAAAAGCGTCTCGACGGCAAAACCCGCTACGCCGACGCCATGCGGCCTGTCTTCAAAGCGCTGCTGTGTTCCTCGGAGTTCCTGTATCTCACCGAGCCAGAATCGAGCGCGAAGACCATCACGCCGATGCAGTTCGCCACGCGGCTTTCTTACTTCCTCACCGCCGGGCCGCCCGATGCCCCACTCCGTGCCCTCGCCGCCAAAGGCCCGCTCGACGCGTCTTCGATCCGCCGTACCACCGACCGCCTGCTCGATTCACCGCGGGGCGACCGTTTCCTGCGCCTCTTCACGGAGCAATGGCTCGGCTTGAACAAGCTCGGTACCATGCCGCCCTCGAAGGAAACCTTTCCAGCCTATCACATCGACCGATTGGAGCCCGCGATGAAGGAGGAAACCTGGCGCTTCATTGCCGAACTCATCCGCACCGACAAACCCGTCACCGCGCTCGTCGACGCCGACTTCACCTATCTCAATGCCGGACTTGCGCGGCTCTACGAGGTGCCCGACGTCAGCGGTGACCATTTGCAACGTGTCAGCATGCCCGCTGATTCTCTACGACGTGGACTGCTCGGCCAGGCCAGCATCCTCACCATCACCGCCAACGGCGTCGAAACCTCGCCTGTGAAGCGCGGTGTGTGGGTACTGGAGAAACTCTTCGGCACACCGCCCAGCCCCCCACCGCCAGACGTGCCGCCGCTTGAACCCGACATTCGCGGAGCCACCACCATCCGTCAGCAGTTGGAGAAACATCGCTCCGTGCAAGCCTGCGCCGACTGCCACGCGAAGATCGATCCGCTCGGCTTCGCTCTCGAAGCCTACGATCCCATCGGACACTTCCGCAGCACCTACCCGAACGGAACTGCCATCGACACCAGCGGCAACTACCGTGGCCAACCCATCAACAGCCCTGCCGACATCCGCGGCTACCTCGTCAAGAACCCCGACCTCCTCGCGCACAACCTCGCGCATCACCTCCTCACCTACGCCATCGGCCGCCCGCTCGGCTTCGCCGACCAGCCCGCCGTTCGCCGTCTGCAAGCGGACTGGAAAGCAAACGGCCACACCCTCCGCGAACTCGTCCATCTCATCACCAACGGCGAGCTGATGCGGCAGCCGTGATGCTTCCTGTATCGTCATGATGAAAAATACGCTCACGCTCCTCACCGCCCTGCTCCTCGCGCCGCCGGTGGCCTTTGCCCAAGCCGACGCCCAGATCGGCAATGCCGTGAAGGGGCCCGCCCGCGCCTGGGAGAATGCGCCAGACGCGACAAAGGCTTCCTGGGCCGCCCAGCGCGAAGCACTCCGCTACGTCGACCTGGCAGACGACGGCAGCCGCCAGATCGTCATCGCCCGCGGCTCGCCGGAGCCGGGCGACTATCACGCGCATCCGACGACGGCGATGCTCGCTGACAACCGAACGATCTTCTGCGTCTGGAACATCGGCCACGGCGGACACGCGGGGCCCATGGCTCGCAGCGATGACGGCGGTTTGACCTGGACGCGCATGGACGACTTACTGCCGCTGAACTACGTGAACTTCAAGAACTGCCCCAGCATCTACCGCCTCACCGATCCGCAGGGTACAGAGCGCCTCTGGGTCTTCGCGGCACGCACCTTGACCGACAAAGAAAACCCAAGGGTCATCGAAGGCCGTCACCAGGGCTACATGCCGCGTATCATGAGCGAGGATGACGGCAAGACCTGGCGGGAGCTGCCGCCCATCGGCGGGCCGATCAGCAAGACCGATGCATTCCGCTGCATCATGACCTTTTCCAGCATCGTGCGGCTGAAGGACGGCTCGCACCTTGGCCTGTTTCATCGCGGCTCTGGCATCGGCGAG
>JAQBZA010000248.1 GCA_027622795.1 Planctomycetota bacterium
GTGGGGCGGAGCCCGAGGAGGGCGAGCGACTGGTGGGCCGTGAGGGCGGCCGGATCGGTCACGCCGGTCCGCGGGAGCACGTGCAGCACGGTGGGGAGATGGTCGTGGCCGGTCGCGGCCGCCGCATCTCCCACCTCGGCCACGGTGAACGATTCGGTGACCGGGTCGGTGAGCAGCGTGGCGGCGAGCTGTTCGACATCGGCTCGGGAAAGCTCCCCCTCGATCAGCCAGCCCGTGGCCGTGGCGGCCTGCCTGCATGCGTCGACGCCGACCGCTGCGGCACCCGCCACGACCGCGCGGGCGGTGTGGTCGCCACTGGCATCCTTATGGTGAACATTAACCTCCCACAGCATCACGTTCCTCCTTGGCGCGGGTCAGCAATGTCATCAGCCGACGGCGGTCCCCCGACTCGATGGCGGCGAGCATTTTTTCGGCCCCGGTCGCAATCCGGGCGAGCGCCTTCGCCGCGGGGGCGGCGTTGTCGAGCAGGATGTCGGCCCACAGTTCGGGGTCACCGGCGGCGATCCGCGTGGTATCCCTCCAGCCACCGGCCGTGAACTGACGGGCGGCGGCGGGCGTCGCCAGCGCGATCGCGGCGGCCATCAGATGGGGTGCATGGCTGGTGGCGGCGAGCAGCTTGTCATGCTCCTGCGGGCTCATCATGAACACCGTTGAGCCGACCGCCGCCCAGAAGCCACCGATCGCCTCGGCATCGGCGGCGGGGGTGCCACGGGCAGGCGTCACGATTGTCACGCGGCCTTCGAAGAGCGCGGCATCGGCGGCCGCGGGGCCGCTCTTGTGGCTGCCGGCGATCGGATGGCCGCCGACAAAGCGACCGCGGCGACGGCGGCGGCGTTTCTCCCAGGCGGCCACGATCGAGGCCTTCGTGCTGCCGGCGTCGGTGATCAGCGTGCCCGGCCGCACAGCGGCATCGATCTGATCGAGGAGCGTGGCGATCGAGCCCACATCGGTGGCCACCACGACGAGATCGGCCTCCGCCGCAGCCACGTCGAGATCGAGCGTGGTGTCGGTGACGACCTTTGCCTTGCGGGCGGCAGCAAGCGACGCGGCCGAACGCCCCACGCCGATCACCCGCCCGGCGAGCCGGCGGGCCTGCAGGGCCAGGCCGATCGATCCGCCGATCAGGCCGACGCCGACCACCGCCACGGTGGGCCACTCGTTGTTTGTCGCTGGGGGGGCAGCGGGTTTCATGGTTGGCGTTCTTGTACCAGATGCCCGCAGGAAAAGTGAGCGGCTGCCATGTTGCAACCCGAAATGTGAGGCGCCGGCTCGGGGGCGGCAAAAGTCTTGTCGCCGGGCGAGGATACGCCCAAGGCTCCTCGAGCGTTCGCCGACCCCCGAGCCTCCGTTTCTCAGGCCGCCAACGTGTCGCTGGAGCGATCGGGAATGCGGTCTAAACTGTTTCTTATGCGTTGGCGACGAATGCCGGATGGGGTGCTTGCAGAATTGCTTGGCCGGATCGCGATTGCGACGGCGGCCGGCATCGACATGCGGCGGGCCTGGGCCAATGAGGCGGCGCACGCGCCGCCCCGGTGGCGGCCGGCGATCGATGCAGTGGCCCGTGGGCTCGCCGGCGGGGCCACGCTGGCCGACTCACTTGCCGCGGCGGGCGACACCTTTCCCGCTGTTGTCCGGGGGATGCTCGCGGCCGGAGAGCAGGCTGGTTGTGAGCCCGATGTCTGTCGGGAGCTGGCGGCCCAGTGCCGGCGGTCGGCTCATGTCGCGCGGGATCTGAAGCGATCGCTGATCAAGCCGGCGGTGCAGGCGCTGGTAGCAGTGGCGGCTGTCTGCGTCTTGATCCTCGTGGCCGGTGAATCCTTCGACATGCTTGGCCTCGGCCTGCGGGGCGTGAAGGGTGTGGTTATGTTTCTCGTGAGCGTTGCCGGCGTCGCTCTGGCCGGCTGGCTTGCGTGGGGTATGGCGGTCGCAAGCTGGCGGCGGCGGGGTGTCGTGCGACATATCGCTTCCCGACTGCCGGTGATTGGCAAGGCAGCAGCTGATGCGGAGCTTGCTGCCTGGTGTCGGGCCGCGTCGCTGGCCAGCGGCATCGGCCTCGATGTGCAGCGGATGCTTGCGCTCACATCGGCCGTGGCGCCGGGGCTGGCAATTGATCCGGCGGCGGCGGCGGGTCGCCTGCGGAGCGGGCTCTCGCTCACCGAGATGTTGCGGGAGACCGCGCTCTTTCCGCGCCGCCTGCTCGAGGCCGTCGGTGTCGGGGAACTCACCGGCACCACCGTGGAAACGCTCGATCGATTAGCTGACGATTGCGACGATGCTGCGGCCCGTGGCTTTGCGGCGGCGGCCGGCGGGGCGGGGGCGGTGGTGTGGCTGGGGGTGGCGGCTGTCGTCGTGCTGCTCATTTTTCGGCTGTTTTCCACCTATGTTGGCATTCTCCAGGGTGCGGCCCGGGGTTTATGACGATGGGGGTTTATGACGATGATGGAGACATGCAAATGGCCCGATCGATCACCGTGAGCATCTATGGAGCGTTCTTCACGGCGGCTGTTGCGGCCATGGCCGTGGCCGAGGAGACTCCGCCTGGCCAGTCGCGGCAGACCCATCAGGAATGGATGGCGAGCCTCGGCTACCAGCGGCATAGCGGCGGCTGGCGGACGGCTCAGGAGATTGAGATCCTCGACCGCAACGAAAAAACCAACCTCGCCCAGAAGCAGTGGAATAAAAAGCTCGAGCGGCTGCGGCAGGAGCTGGCGACCGGTGACGCGGCCGCCGCGGCGGAAGAGCTGGCGGAGATCACCGACCCGCATGCCGTGCCTGCGGTCACGGCGGCGCTGGCGAGCGATCCGCTCCGCCGCGTGCGGCTCCTCTATATAGAGTCGCTCTTTCGAATCGGCACGCCGGCGGCCCGGGCGGCTCTCGTCGCGGCGGCGGTCGATCATCCCGATCCTGAGACGCGGATCGATGCAACCGACCGGCTGGCAAAGCGCGACCCGCAGGCTGCGGCCAATGCCCTTGCCGCAGCGCTCGCCGGCTCCGACAACGCCCGGATCAATCGGGCCGCCGCGGCGCTCGGCCGGCTGGGAGTGGCGACGGTGGTGCCACAGCTGGTGCGGGTGCTCGAGACACGGCATGTCGTCACGGTGGGCGACGGGCCGCCTGAGGGATCGACCACGGCCACGTTTACGCCGAGCGGCGGTGCCGGCCTGTCGATGGGGAGCAGCCGCAAGCAGGTGGCGGTGCCGATGAAAAACGAGCAGGTGCTCGCGGCGCTCGTGACCCTCACCGGAGAAAACTTCGGCTGGGATCTCGCGGCCTGGCGAGCCTGGCTCGCCCGCCAGCGGGCCCCGGCGAGCATCGATCTGAGACGTGATTGAGGATCACGCGGCCTGATCGACCGGGGGGCGGCGGCGGGGGAACCAGTTGGCGTCGAGCACGAGCAGGGCGACACGGTTCTCGAGATTCGGCCGGAAGATCACCAGCAGCAGCATCGGCAGAAACCAGGCCATGAAGAGGCCGCCATCGTGGGCCTTCCAGAATTGGCTGCCCAAGAGCACGGCTGCGGTGCAGCTCATCAGCGTGCCGAGATTCTTTGGCGACGGCCAGATCGCCAGCGTCGCCATCATCGCGATGAAGGCGGCCAGCACCGGCAGGCGAAACACGGCGTCGTTGCCCGGCAGGGCCCAGAAGCCCTCGAGCGATACGTCGTTGGGGAAGATCCAGCCGAACATCTGCCGCAGCTGATCGAGAAATACACCACCATCGGGCGACGTGAACCACAGTGCCACCACGAGCACCAACAGTGCCGCGACCACGCCGAGGGCAAAGCGGCGGATGCCCCGCTCCCAGTAGAAGGCACACCACAGCGGCAGCAGGAAGACCGGATAGTAGATCGTGCCGATCGCCAGGCCGATCAGGCAGCCTGCGGTGAAGGGGCGTCGATAGGCGACCACGGCCCAGGTGATGAGCGCGCCGGGTAGGACATGATCGACGCGGCCGGTCATGATCGCGGTGTAGGGGAGCAGCAGGTAGAGCACGGCTGCGGCGATGCCGAGTCGGATATTGTCGAAGTGCCACCAGCCGATCAGCACCATGCCGCTGACGATTGCCAACTGCGACAGGATGGCCATGATCCGGGCTGTCGTTTCGTGAACGGCTCGGCGACTGCTGGCGGCGGTTTCGGCCCCCGCGGCTGCGCCCTCCGGCGCGAAGATCCGCTGTGTCGAGATCTGCGGCAGCAGGAAGAGGAGTGGGTAGCCGGGGCCGAGGCGGGCGAGCTGGTCAGCATCGACATGGCCCTCGCCGGCCTCGAGTTTGGTGGCCGTGGCGGCGGCGGCGAGGTCGTCGCGTTGCGGCCGGGTCGTGATCACGTTGGCCAAGAGGAACACCAGCAGCGAGATGCCGAGAAAGGTGAGCCCGCCGACCGAGAGATTGGGCTCCAGCATCGGGCGACGGACCATCAGCGAATCAAAGAGCATCCGGAGCAGGAACAGGCCGGTGACGGCGAAGATCCAGACGAAGCCGAGCTGCTGGGCGGCCGTGTTGGCCTTGTAGCCGCCATACTCCACGGCGAGGAGGCCGGGGGCGAGCAGGATCAGGCCAATGAGATCGAGGTTGCGCATGCTCAGCACGCGATTGAACTTGAAGAACAGCGCGATCGAGAGGAGCGACGCCAGGTAGAACCACGTTGTCGGATTGACTCGGTAGTAATGGAAGAGGATGTCGCTCATGAAGGTGAGGGTACGTTCGTTCCGATCGTATTAAAAGTTGCCGGCCCCGGTTTTCGGGGGTGCGCCGGGCCGGTTGTGCCGGTCGTACGGCTTCAGCGGGAAAACGGCCAGATCAGCGGGGCCAGGAGGACCGTGACCACCATCACGATCAGGTTGAGTGGCCCGCCGAAGCGGGTGTAGTCGGTGAACTTGTAGCCGCCGGGTCCATAGATCATGAGGTTGGTCTGGTAGCCCATCGGCGTGGCGAAGCCACAGCTGGCCGCCACGGTCACCGCCATCGCGAAGGGCATCGGATTGACGCCGAGATCGGCCGCCGTCTGCCAGGCGATCGGAAACATCAGCACCGCGGCGGCGTTGTTGCTCATCAGTTCGGTGGCAAGCATCGTGATGAAATAGACAGTTGCCAGCACGAGCAGCGGGCTGTCGCCGGCGGCGCCGATCGCCGACTGGGCGATCAGTTTGTCGAGCCCGGTGTTTTCCATCGCCCGGGCCAGCCCGAAGCTGGCGGCGATGAGGAGCAGGGCTTCCCACTCGACGGCCCGGCGGGCGTCGGTCGCGGAGATGCAGTTGGTCGCCAACACGGCGGCGGCGGCGGCCAGGGCCGCGGCCACCATCGGCACGAGTCCCATCGTCACGGCGAGCACCATCGCGGCGAGCACGGTGAGCGCGATCCAGGCGCGGTCATGCCGCGGTGGC
>JAQBZA010000249.1 GCA_027622795.1 Planctomycetota bacterium
CCGGCCGCCGTCGCGGGCCGCGTGGGCCGCGAGGGCCGCCACCACGTCGGCCAGACCCGTTGCCGGCAGCTGCTGGGCCCCGGACACGCTGCGGGCGATCGCAGCGCAGTGGGGCTTCACGTCGGCGGCGCAGTCGGCCTGGGCCACGAGGAATGGTCTAAGTGCGGACGTTGCTGCCGCGGCCGGAGTACCCCGCACCAGTTCGATGCCATGATCGCGGGCGCGCTCGCGGGCCGATGGTGTGATCACGGCTTTGGCGGCAATCACCGCCCGCTTCGTGCCGCCGGGCAGCCGTTCGACCGTGGCCAGCGTGATCACGGCATCGGCAATCATGACCCCCGCCGCCTGCTGCGGCTGGCCATACGACGAGGAAGCCTGCGCTGCCGCCACCGGAGCGGCCGACGCCTGCGTCTGAATCCGCGCCACGACCTCGGCGACAAGTTTTCGAATGGTCTCGGGATCGAGCGTCATGACTGTTTGGGCTTCCGTGTCCGGCGTTTTGGTGCTGGCTGGGCCGCGGCGTCTGCACTCAGGCTTGGCTCATCGATCAGGGCGATCGTGCTCCACCGGGCCGGCGTCGCTTCGGTATGCAGCACGTCGCGGAGCAGGCGGCCGTCGCTGGTGATCATGACGAGGTCGCCCATCCCGGCACCGACCGTGTCGATGGCCAGCTGCGGATCACCGTCGGCGGCTGCGCGGTCGGCCATCAGCGGCTGCACGACGTGCAAGACCGCGCCGCTGAGCGACGGGTGTTTCACCGTCGCGGTAGCCTTTCCGATGATGCGGGCGAGTTGCATGGGACGGTTTTGTCAGAGAATCCGGAGGTCGTCGACGAGGGTGCAGCGGCGCTGGCGGGTGAATGTGAGCGGCGTGGTGACGCCCTCACCGGTCGGCGTGGCGATCGAAAACGATAGATAGCCCTCGCCGCCGAGGCCGAGGCCGGCGACACTCGGGCCGTTCTTCACAAACAGCGTCGTATCGAGCAGACGTCCCATGCGGGTCATCGTGCGGACGTTATTGGAGTGGATGATCGCCGTGTGGCGGAAGCCATGCTCACTTTCGTGGGCGCGGTGAATCGCCTCGTCAACGTCCTGGCAGCGGACAAACGGCAGGAAGGGCATCATCTGCTCGGTCGGTACGAACGGGTTGTCGACGTCGGTCTCGCCGAAGACGAGTTCGAGATCGTCATGGGCCGTCGCCCCGGCCGCTTTGGCGAGCACCGCCGCGTCTTGCCCGAGAAGATCCTTGCAGGGCACCCAGTGACGATGGGCGCCCTCGCCCGTCATGACAATCGCCCGCTTCGTGAGGGCATCGACCTGACTGCCCGTGAGCCGCAGGGCTCCCGCCCGCTCCATCGCCGCCATCATCGCGTCGAAGACGCTGGCCACGACAAACACCTGCTTCTCACCGATGCAGAGCAGGTTGTTGTCGTAGGCGGCACCGGCGATGATCGAGCGGGCGGCGTTGTCGAGGTCGGCAGTCTCATCGACCACGACCGGCGGATTGCCGGGGCCGGCCACGATCGCCCGCTTTGGCGACTGAAGCGCCGCCCTCGCGACGGCCGGGCCGCCCGTCACGCAGATCAGCTTGATGCCACGATGGTTGAAGAGGGCGCCGGCCGATTCGAGCGTGGGCTCGGCGATGATCGTGACGAGGTTGTCGATGCCGAGATCACGGTGGATCGCCTGATTGAACCGGCGGACGCCCTCGGCGGCGATCTTCCGGCCGCTGGGGTGCGGGTTGACGACCACCGTGTTGCCACTGGCGATCATGTTGATCGCATTGCAGGCGATCGTGGGGAGCGAGTGGGTGACCGGCGTGATCGCGGCGATTGGGCCAAACGGGGCATGCTCGATCACGGCCAGGCCGCGGTCGCCGCTGAAAACCTCGCTCGTCATGAACTCGACGCCCGGCACCTTCTCGCCGAGCACTTTCAGTTTCTCGATCTTGTGCTGGAGTCGGCCAATCTTTGTCTCGGCGAATTCCATGCGGCCGAGTTCCTCGGCATCATCGATGGCGATCCGCCGGATGTGGGTGATCGCCTTCTTGCGGCCTTCGATGCCGAGTTCGCTGAGCTGCTCGAAGGCCTGCTGGGCGGCGCGGACGGCGTCATCGACGGTCGAGAAGATGCCGTGGGCGCCGGTGAGGGAGCCGCCTCCAACGGGGCCGGAGGCAAAGGACGGTGCAGCCGCCGTTGATCCGGCGTGGCTCAGCTCCGCAATCACTTGGCGGACGATCGTGGCGATATCGGCGGGGGCGGGCGTGGCGGTGGTCATTGGCGTGAGCCTCACTTCTTGAATACTTCTTTGCCTTCGATGCGGACGGTGTCGACGAGGCCGATGATGACGGCGTCGATGGGGAGGGACTTGGTTTCGGGGGTCAGGCGGGCGCTCGAGCCTTGCGTGACGAGCACAAACTGCCCGCGACAAACGTGCGGCCGGTCGGCACGAGCCGGTCGCGGGTCTTTTCGTCGAGCCGATAGGGCTCCACGACGAGCATCTTGTGGCCGGTCATGGTGGCCGTCTTTTGCGTGGCCACGACCGACCCGGTCACCTGGGCGACAAACATCAGCCACCACTCTTTCTTGTCGAGGACTTGTTCACCGATTCACCAGCCAGCAGGTCGCGGGCCTGGCGGGCGACGATCAGCTCTTCATTCGTGGGAATCACCCACACCTTCACGCGGCCGGCAGCCGCGGCGATCTCACGTTCGCCCGAGCCGCGGGCGTCGTTGGCCTGTGGATCGACCGCGATCCCCAGCTCGTCGAGCCCGGCGAGCACCGCCGCCCGCGTGAGCGGCGAGTTTTCACCGATGCCGCCGGCGAAGGCGATGGCATCGACGCCGCCGAGTTCCACGATCCCGGCCCCGAGCCAGTGGCGGATCGATGCCACGTAGACCTCGATGGCCGTCTGCGCCCGGGCATTGCCTGCCGCAGCCGCCTCTTCGAGGTCCCGCATATCGCCCGACGTGCCAGACATGCCGGCGAGGCCGGCCTGTCCCGACAGTTCGATGAGCAGTTCCTCAAAGCCCCGGCCCGTCTGCTTGGCGACATGCAGCAGGGCGAAGGGATCGAAGTCGCCGGCCCGATTGTTTTGGGGCAGGCCCGACTGCGGGCTCATCCCCATCGACGTGCCGACGCTCTGGCCATCGCGGATCCAGCAGACGCTGCTCGACCCACCGAGGTGGCAGGAGATTGCCCGCAGCGGTCGCTTGCCCGGCATGAGTTCGGCCAGCCGAGTCGCCACAAACCGATGGCTCGCCCCATGAAAGCCCCACCGCCGCACGAGATGCTTCTCGACCCATTCCGTCGGCACCGCGTAGAGCGCGTTGCGGTCAGGAATCGTGGCATGGAAGCCGGTCTCAAACGCGGCCACGAGGGGCACGCTCGGCAGCCGCTCGCCGAGCAGCCGCATCGCCTTCACGTAGGGCGGGTTGTGGGCCGGGGCCACCGCCGCCATTTCCTCCATCGCCGCCAGTACGTCGGGGCCGACCCGCACAACGCCGCTCACGCGACCGCCATGCACCGCCTTGAAGCCCACCGCTGCCACCTCCTCGACGCTTTTCATGGGCCCGCCTTCGGCCGTCAGCTGTTCCAACGCCGCCTGCAGGGCGACGGCATGATCGGGAACAGGCATGACAGCCTCCAGTTTCGTGGAGCCGGCCGAGGCATAGACACGGCTTTCCGCCGCGCCGATGCGTTCGACACCGCCCCGCGCGAGCTCCTGCTCCGTGCCGCTTGCGCCCGCGTTTTCAGGCAGGTCGAACAGCCGGTACTTGAAGCTCGTGGAACCGAGATTGGCGACGAGGATTTTCATCGATCACTCAAAAAAGGCGGCGACGAGGGAATCGGCGGGCCGCGGGATCACGTGGCTGGCGACCAGCTCGCCGACCTGCTGGGCCGCGTTGGCACCGGCCTCGACGGCCGCCCGCACGCTGCCCACGTCACCCTGCACGACCGTCGCCACGAGGGCGTTGCCGATGCTGACCCGCTTGAGCACCTTCACGTTGGCCGCCTTGGCCATCGCGTCGGTCGCTTCGATGAGGCCGACGAGCCCCTTGGTTTCCAGAAGTCCGATTGCCGTATTCATGAACTGTTCCTGTTTGAAGAAGTGAAGAAATTTTTGATCCGGTGGCTGACGCTCAGCCACCCACTGAATGTCACGGCAGCACGACCTTGATGTCTTCGTGCGGACGCGCAATCACCTGCACGCTCACCACGTCACCGATCCGGCCGGCTGCCGCCGCACCGGCGTCGGTCGCCGCCTTCACCGCGGCCACGTCGCCCGACACGAATGCCGATACGAGTCCGCTCCCGATCTTGTCCCACCCGATGAAGGTGACGTTTGCCGCCTTCATCATCGCGTCAACCGCTTCGACGAGCGTGACGAACCCCTTCACCTCGATCATGCCGAGGGCTTCGACGTTCTGTGCCATCTGTTGCACTGCTCCTGTTCAATCAACCAATCGTCCCGCGAGGCCGCAGCCTCGCCGACCGCGTCGGCACACGCCGGCAAGACGGTCGATGTTTCGTAGATCCTCGACAGATGGAGCCTGTGCTGCTTGTGGCAGGCTCCCGCTGTCTCACTGTTTCATCAGTTCGACGCTCTCCGCGTGGTCCAGATCGGCGGCGTTGCCTTCGTCGGTGTCGATATGTACCTCGAGTTTGCTCGTGGCGTCGGCCCGTACGAGCAGGTCGCGAAAGACGGTGCTGCAGCCGCTCTTGATGAGCAGGCTCATCCGTTCGCCATTCTTCACACCGAAGTGCTCAGCATCAGCGAAGCTCATGTGGACGTGACGCTCGGCACGGATCACGCCTTCCGCGAGCTCGATCGCCCCGGCGGGGCCGACGAGCACGCACCCCGGCGTGCCAGTGATCTTGCCGCTGGCCCGCACCGGCAGGTCGATACCGAGCGAGATGCCGTCGGTAAAGGCGAGCTCCACCTGGGAGGCCTTGCGGGTGGGGCCAAGGACCCGAACGGTCGGCAGCATCTTTCGCTTGGGCCCGACGAGCATCACCGTTTCTTCGGCGGCATAGAAGCCGTCTTGGTAGAGATTCTTCATCGGCGTGAGCGTGCGGCCGGGGCCGAAGAGTCGTTCAACGTGTTCATCAGTGAGGTGGCAGTGGCGGGCCGAGATGCTCACCACGAGCTTTGGGGCGGCATCACGAGGACCACCGTTGTGGGCGGCTTGTGAGGGAGACAGACCGTGCGAACGCGACACGATCTCGCGAACGATCCGCTCCACCTGACCGCGGTCGAGCCCGGTGGGGAGGGAAGCAGGCGGGGATAGCATGGCAGCAGTGCTCATGATGTGGGTATCTCACGTTTGCGAAGGGGACGGGTCGGTGGCTCGGGAGCATCGGCGGGGCCCGGAGCGATGACAA
>JAQBZA010000250.1 GCA_027622795.1 Planctomycetota bacterium
GGCTCCAGCAGGCGGGCTGACATGGGCGGCTTTGACGCCGTCGGCCAGATCGTGAATAGTGCTGGGCCATGACTGTCCGCACCCGCTTCGCACCGAGCCCGACCGGCTACCTGCATATCGGTGGCGTCCGCACCGCGCTCTTCAACTGGCTCTTTGCCCGCCAGCACGGGGGCCAGTTTATTTTGCGGATCGACGACACCGACGTGGCCCGCAACGTCGACGAGGCGTTGCAGCCGATTCTCGATGGCCTGCAATGGCTGGGGATCGACTGGGACGAAGGGCCGGGCGTGGGCGGCCCCTATGCCCCCTACTTCCAATCGCAGCGGAGCGATCGCTACCGCGCGGCAGCGGAGCGGCTGCTCGCCTCCGGCCATGCCTACCGCGATTTCGCCACGCCCGACGAACTCGACGCAGAGCGGAAGGCGGCCCAGGCGGCCGGCAAGCCCTTCATCTACAGCCGCCAGTTTGCCGCCTTCGACGAGGCGACCGCGGCGGGGTTTGCTGCCGAGGGCCGGTCGAGCGTAGTCCGGCTGAAGATGCCGCGGGAAGGGTCGCTCGTGATCGACGACGCCGTCCGTGGCCGGGTGGAGTTTGCCTGGGAGCGGGAGCAGGACCATGTAATCCAGCGGGCCGACGGCTCCTGTCTCTACCACCTCGCCAGCGTGGTCGATGATCACGATCTCGCGATCACACATGTGATCCGTGCCGAAGAGCACCTCTCCAACACGCCCCGGCAGGCCTTCATCGCCCTGTCGCTGGGCTACGAACTCCCCGCCTACGCCCATCTGCCGCTGGTGGCCGAGCCGGGCAGCCGCACCAAGCTCTCCAAGCGGAAGCTCGCCCAGTATCTCAAGAACAAAGATTTCAAGCAGGTGATGGACCACGGCCTTGCGATCGCCGAACGGATCGGCCTGGCCGCCGAGGCCGACACGTTCAATCCCGTGATCGTCGACTTCTACCGTGCGGTCGGCTACCTGCCGTGGGCGATCGACAATTATCTCGCGCTCCTCGGCTGGTCGTACGATGACAAGACCGAGTTTTTCTCCCGCGCGGAACTCATCGAGAAGTTTTCACTCGAGCGGATCAACTCGTCGCCGGCGAGCTTCGACCCCAAAAAGCTGTGGGCCGTGCAGGACCACTCCATGACCGCGCTGCCGACCGACGAGAAACTCTCGCTCATGCTGCCCTTTCTCGTAAAGGCGGGGCTCGCGGCCGATCCGGCTCCGCCGGAGACGGTGGCCACCGTCCGCAGGGTGATCGAGGCGGCGGGCGACCGGCTCAAGGTGGCCGGCGATATCCTTGCCTATGCCGACTTCTTTCTCGTCAACGCACCGACCATGGACGAAGCGGCAGTGAAGCAACGGCTCGCGAAGGCCGGCACGAAGCCGCTCCTGGAGGCCTATGCGGCCGCCCTCCGCACGCTCGAGCGCTTCGAGCCGGCCCCGCTCGAGGCCGCGCTCAAGCAGGTGGTGGAGGCGGCGGGCGTGAAGGTGGGCGACCTCATCCACGCCGTCCGCGTGGCCGTGACGGGGAAGACCGTCGGCCCAGGGCTCTATGACTGCCTGGCGATCCTCGGCCGTGAGAAGTCGCTCGCCCGCATCGATGCCGCATTGCCACTGTGCGGCTAGAGCGCGGCTGCCGAGCAAGTCATTCGGCCAGTGAAACGCGGATGATTTCCTTGTCGTTGCGAACGATGACCGACCGGTTGGCATATGCCGGTGGACACCAGACCACGTCGCGACCGAAGGCGACATTCGTCGGCTCAAGCAGATGGGTCCGCGAGAGTTCCTCGTAGCCGGCCGGGCTGAGTTTGGCAATCACGAGGTCACCCGTCTCCGTGAAGAGGAAAAAGCGATCTTTATGACGGGTCAGGAAGGCAGTGGCCGAACCCTGTGGACGCCCCCCGAACGGCCCGCCTCCGCGCCAGGCGAAATCCCCCTCCGGTATCCGCATCGCACGGAGTTCACCGTTTTCATGAAAGCCGTAGACCAGACCGTCGGCCACGAAGGGCTGCACGTTCACCGCGGAAATCGCCTGCTTCGGTCGGTTGCGCCACACCTCTTCCACGCCGGGCGTGTCGCCCCGCAATTTCAGCAGCAGATTTTTGCCTTGGTAGCCACCAACATAGAGGTACGCACCGCTGCGGACAGGAGTCATGATGATGGATCCGTTATCGGCGTTGTAGGGAGTCTCCCACAGCACTTTACCGGTCTCTGGCTCGACGGCGTACACACCGTCGGGCTTCACGAGCACGAGTTGTCGCACGCCCGCGGCCTCAACGATCGACGGGGGGACGTAGCCTTGCTCGGGAGCCTTCCCGGTCCGCCACACCTCGGCGCCGGTCTTCAGGTTGAAGGCAGCCGCATGGGCGACGTCGGTGCCCACAACACAGACGAGCCGGTCGCCGTCGACCAACGGATGGCTGGCCCAGCCCCAGAGGGCAGCCTTCGTCGAGTAGTCTTTTTTCAAGTCTCGCGACCAGATCACCTCGCCCGTCGCCACATCCAGGCAAAGGAGATCTCCTTCCGCGCCAAGGGTGTAAACCCGATCATCGTGCACCGTCGGCGTACACCGCGGGCCAGCCGGATACGCGATCGTGTAGGTAACTGGATATTCGTGTTTCCAGAGAATCGCCCCGGTCGCTTCATCGAGGCAGAGTACGCGTTCGTTTCCAGTCGACGGCTTTCGTTCGAAGTTCGCAATCTTCACTTCCGCGTCGGTCACATAATCGCAGACGAAAACCCGCCCTCCGGTAACAGCCGCTCCGGCATAGCCACCGGCGATTGGTACCCGCCACTGCACGCGAGGCCCTGATTCGGGAAACGCGGCAAGAATCCCCAACTCACGCCAGACATTGTCGCGAGTGGGCCCCATCCATTGTGGCCAGTCATCGGCGGGGGCGCCCGCCGCCGTCAGCATCATAGCCACAACCGTGAGCGAGCATCCAGGAAAACGTCGTGCGATCATGCAGCCTCCTCAAACAAAAACCAGCAGGCGGATTCATGCGGAAGAAAGCCAGAGTGTATCGCATGGTCGCTGGCTCAGCACAGACGCAACTGCAATGGACGGATTCTCCTCACAGCCGTACATTCGCGGGCTTTCGCATCACAAACAGTGCTCGCCAAGGATCTCTCTCATGCCATTGCTCGTTGTCGGAAGCGTTGCTCTCGATTGTGTTGAAACCCCCACGGACAGTCGCGACGACGTGCTCGGCGGCTCGGCGGTATTTTTCTCCTACGCCGCGAGTTTTTTCTCACCCGTGCAGATGATCGGGACTGTCGGCGAAGACTGGCCAAGGCAGCACACGGATTTTCTCGAGGAGCGGGGCATCGACACGACTGGCATCGAGGTGATCCCTGGTGGCAAGACGTTTCGCTGGCGGGGCCGGTATCTCCCCAACATGAACGACCGGGAAACCCTCGAGGTGCATCTCAACGTGTTCGGGGAGTTCAAGCCGAAGCTCAAGGGCAACCATCAGAAAAGCAAATTTGTGTTTCTCGGGAACGCCTCTCCGACGACCCAACTCTCGGTGCTCGATCAGGTGCCGGAGGCGGCGCTCACGGTCGCCGACACGATGGACCTGTGGATCAATATCCAACGGGACGAACTGTCCGAACTGCTGCGCCGGGTTGACGGGCTCGTCCTCAACGACGCCGAGGCCAAACTGCTGGCAGAAGATGAGAATCTTGTTCGGGCCGGCCACGCGGTGCGGAAGATGGGGCCGAAGTTCGTGGTCATCAAGAAGGGGGAGCACGGGGCGATGTTTTTCAGCGAGCACGAAATGTATGTGATGCCCGCCTACCCCACGCCCCAGGTGCTCGACCCAACCGGCGCTGGCGACAGCTTTGCCGGTGGCATGATGGGTCATCTCGCGTCACTCGGTCGTTTCGACCCGCAGGCCCTCAAGGAAGCTCTCGCCTACGGCGTAATCACCGCCAGCTACACCGTTGAAGATTTCAGCCTCGACCGACTGGCCGGCATCCAGCGAGTTGATCTCGACCGCCGCATCGCGGAATACCGCCAGATGCTGATGTTTTAGGCCTGCCGGCAGGCTGTACTGGCGTTCAGAAATTTCTCTTGCCAGCCGGGACGACCGACGATACTATACCCACGTTCAGTGTTCGTTTTCTCGGCAAGACGCTCGATTTATGGTGGCGAAGCAACCACCCCGACGAGGCGCCGGGAAACGTGGGAGGCAGCGCAATGGTCATGGCAGTAGGAGTGAATGGTCGGATGGCAAAGGCAGCGAAGTCAGAAAAATCCGAGACGCGGTCACGCGAAGACAGGAAGAAGACCGGCGGCAAGACCGCCCCATCGTTTCTCGATGCCAATCCGGCGTTGAGAAACACGCTCGCCCAGATTGAGAAGGAGTTTGGCGAGGGCTCGATCATGCCGCTTGGTGCTGATGCACAGGCTCCGATTGACGGGATCTCGTCGGGGAGCCTGTCGGTTGATCTCGCGCTTGGCGGCAAGGGCTTCCCCCGTGGTCGAATCATCGAGGTGTTTGGCCCGGAGTCATCCGGCAAAACGACGCTCGCCCTCCATGCGGTAGCGGCCTCCCAGCGGACCGGTGGCATTGCCGCCTTCATCGATGCGGAGCATGCGCTCGACCCGAGCTGGGCGAAGAAGCTGGGCATCTCGTTGGAAAGTCTCCTCGTCAGCCAGCCGACCAGCGGCGAGGAGGCGATGCACATCGCGGAGATGCTCATCAAGAGCAACGCCGTCGACATCATCGTCATCGACTCGGTAGCGGCCCTCGTGCCGCAGAAGGAGCTCGATGGCGAGATCGGTGATTCGTTCGTTGGCCTGCAGGCTCGCCTGATGAGCCAGTCGATGCGGAAGCTGACCGGAGCAATCGCCAAGTCGAAGACGACCGTGATCTTCATCAATCAGATCCGTGAAAAGATCGGTGTGATGTTTGGCAGCCCTGAGACCACGCCGGGTGGCCGGGCGTTGAAGTTTTATTCATCCTGCCGGATTGATGTCCGCCGGATTGGTACGCTGAAGGATGGCGAAGAAGTCGTCGGCCAGCGGGTCCGCGTGAAGGTGGTGAAGAACAAAGTGGCGCCGCCGTTCCGCGTGGCCGAGTTCGACATGATGCACGCCGACGGCATCAGCTTCGAGGGCGACATCCTTGATCTGGCGATCGCGGCCAAGCTCGTCGACAAGACGGGTAGCTGGCTGCGGTATGGCGAGACGCATCTCGGTCAGGGCCGAGAGAAGGCCCGGCAGTTCCTCAAGGACAACCCCGCCGTTGCCCAGGAACTGCGGGAGAAGATTCTCGCCAGCAAAGAGGCGGTAATCACGGTCGACAAACCCACCCCCGAAAATGCTGCCGAGGGCGACGACTGATTCGTCTCCGATCGCTACTATCCCCCGCTG
>JAQBZA010000251.1 GCA_027622795.1 Planctomycetota bacterium
GACATCCGCGGCGCCAAGACGAACCGCGAGCTACTCGCCCGCCACACGGCCGACGCCTCGTGTGCCTCCTGCCACAAGCTCTTCGATCCGGTTGGCTTCGCCCTGGAGAGCTTTGACATCTGCGGCGGCTGGCGGGACCGCTACCGTGGGCTTGACGAGGGGGAGGCGGTCACCGGCATCGACCGGGCCGGCCATGACTTTGCGTATCGGCTGGCTGCGCCAGTCGATCCCTCGGGCAGCCTGCCCGACGGGCGGGCATTTGCCGACATCAAGGCGATGAAAGCGTTGCTCGCCGCCGAGGAGCGGCAACTGGCCCGCAACCTGCTCCATCAGTTCACGGCCTATGCAACCGGGGCTCCGGTCCGGTTTGCCGACCGCCCCGAGATCGAGATGATCCTCGACGCGACCGCGGCTGATGGCTACCGTGTCGGTGACCTGCTGCGGGGCTTCATCACGAGTCGGATCTTCCGCGGCCTCCCGCCGGCCGCCGCCACGTCCACCAGCGAGGAGAGGCGATCATGACCCATCCCTTCCTGTCCGACCGCTTCAGCCGTCGCACCCTGCTCCGCGGCGCCGGCGCCACGCTCGCCCTCCCCTGGCTGGAGGCGTTGCCGCGGGCGCTGGCTGTCACCGCCGACGCTCCGCCTGTGCGGGCGATCTTCATCTCCAACAACCTCGGCATTCTACCGAAGCCCTTTTTTCCCGAGACAGCGGGCCGCGACTACGAGCTCTCACCGTATCTTGCGCGGTTGGCTGATCACCGAAGCGATTTCACGGTGATCAGCGGTCTCTCGCATCCCGGCGTCCGCGGCGGCCACTCGACGGAAAACTGCTTCCTTACGGCCGCCCGCAATCCGACGGCCAGCGGCTTTCGCAACACGATTTCGCTCGATCAATTTGCCGCCGAGCGGATCGGCCATCTCACGCGATTCCCCACGCTCAACCTCGGCGTCAACATCGACAAGGCCAACCGCAGCCTGGCTTGGACCCGCGACGGCTGCCTGATTCCGCCGGAGGATCGGCCACGCCGGCTGTTTGAAAAGCTCTTCGTCACCGGCAGTCCCGCCGAAGTGGCGGGCCGGCGGCGGCAGCTCCGCGAGCGGGAGAGCATTCTCGATGCCCTCGGTGATGATGCCCGGCGGCTCGAAAGGCGGGTGTCGGCGGCCGATCGTCGTCGGCTCGACCAATACCTCACGTCAGTCCGTGAGCTCGAAGAGCGGTTGCAGGAGGCAGGGGCTTGGGAAGAACGGCCGAAGCCGCAGCCGCCGACGGCGCAGCCGTCCGATGTTACCGACCGGGCGCAGATCTTCCCGGCCTTCGAGTCGATGCTGGAAATGGCGCGGCTCGCGATCGAGACCGATTCCACGCGGCTCGTGACACTGATGGTCGATGCCTTTGCGACGCCCGCCTTCCGGCTGGCTGATGAGCGGACGACGACCGACGGCTATCACAATCTCAGCCATCACGGGCAGTCGGCCGACAAGCTCGCCCAGCTCGAGGAGGCCGATCGTTGGCAGATGGATCTGCTGGCGATGCTGCTGGCGAAGCTCGCCGAGCGGCGGGAGGGAGACCAGCGACTGCTCGACCGCACGATCATGCTCTATGGCAGCAACCTGGGCGACGCCAACACCCACGACAACACGAACCTACCGATCCTCGTCGCGGGCGGCGGCTTCCGTCACGGCAGCCACCTCGCGTTTCCGCACGATGACAACCAGCCGCTTTCCAACCTCTTCGTGTCGGTGCTACAGCGGCTCGGCATCGAGCGCGATGCCTTCGGGTCGAGCACCGGTCCGCTCACGGATCTCCAGCCCACCTGAGCCGCTCACCGCGACGGGCGTCAGGAAAGGATGCCGGTGATCACATGGCCGTGGACGTCAGTGAGACGACGGTCGATGCCGTTGTTTCGCCAGCTGAGGTTCGTGTGCTCGATGCCGAGCAGCCGCAGGATCGTGGCATGCACGTCATGCACGACCGTGGGATTATCGCGGTCGAGCGGCTTGTAGCCCCACTGGTCGCTCTCGCCGCAGGTCACACCCCCCTTGATGCCGCCGCCGCAGAGCCAGTTGGTGAACACGAAGGGATTGTGGTCGCGGCCCTTGCCGCCTTGGGAACTGGGCATGCGACCGAATTCCGTGGTCCACAGCACGAGCGTGTCATCGAGCAGGCCCCGCTGATCGAGATCCTTGATCAACGCCGCCGCCCCGCGGGCCATGCCGGTGGCGAGCGGCCCGTGGTCACGTTCGACGTCTTCGTGACTGTCCCAGTTTCGCCGCGGAAAGCCGTTGTCATTGCCGCTCCAGACCTGCACGAACCGCACGCCCCGCTCCAGCAGCCGCCGGGCGGCAAGGCATCGAAGGCCAAAGTGATGGGTCTCCTCTTCGGCATTGATCTGGCTGGGCCAGTCGGTTTTGCCGAGCTGGACGCCGTACAGTTTGAGAACGTGCTCCGGTTCGTCAGCCAGGGCGAGCGCCTCGGGCGCCGCGAGCTGCATGCGGGCCGCCAGTTCATAGGATTTGATTCTGGCTTCGAGCCGCAGGTCTCCGGCCCGGCCGGCCTCGAGATGCCGGCGGTTGAGCCGGGCGAGCACCTCGCGGGCCGCCCGGTCGGCTTCGGACGTGATGAAGCTGCCTGCTCGGTGAGGCCGCAAGTCGGCAACCGGCTCCTCGGCGGCGGGATGAATCACCGTGCCGCTGAACTGTGAGGGCAGAAATCCGGCATCCCAGTTCTTGACGCCGTTGGAACCAAACCCGCGGTGATCCGGCAGCACGACGAAGGTCGGCAGATTGTCGTTCATTGAGCCGAGGGCGTAACTCACCCAGCAGCCCGCCCCCGGAAAGCCCGGCAGCACGAAGCCCGTCGTTTGGTGAAGGGTGGCTGCGGAATGGACGCCCGAGGGGCTGACCATGTTGTGGATGAACGCCATGTGATCGACGACATCCCCGAGGGCCGAAACCGGTTCGGAGAGGAGCTTGCCGCAGTCGCCGTAGGGTCGAAACTTCCAGACCGGCTTCAGCCACGGTCCAAGGCCGTTTTGAAAAGCTTCGACCGGCTCACCAAAGTCACTTTTTTCACCGTGGTGCTTGACGAGCGCCGGCTTGAAGTCAAAGAGGTCGATGTGACTGGCCGCGCCCGCCATAAACAGCTGCACTACCCGCTTGACTCTGGGAGGATAGGCATGGATGGGATCACCAGAAGGCGACCCTCCGGCCGTCGCGGCCACTCCCGGGCGGTCGCCGGCCAGCAGCGCCGCCAAGGCCAGGGAACCGAAACCGCCTCCTGAGGCGGCCAGCCATTCACGGCGCGACGTCAATGTATTCATCGCATCAGTCCACAAAGGAAAACTCGTTGAGATTGAAGATCGCACGGCAGGTATTGGCGAGGCCGTGGGCCAACGTCAGGGCGGACAGTTCGACCACTTCTTCAGGGGTCGGTTCACGGCCGATTGCGAGCACGACCGCCCGCCGCACCTGGGCCGCCGGATCGTCACCGGCATCACGTTTCACCCGTTTCGCAAACTCTTCCGCCTGCACCACCATGAATCCGTTATTGAGGAGCGCCAGGGCCTGCAGCGACGACAGACTCTCATTCCGTTTCTCCACCCGCATTGACGGGTCGGCACAGTCGAGTACCGTCATGAACGGTTGGGTCTGACTGCGGACGATGAATCGGTAGACGCCCCGCCGCCAGGTCGAGCGATCGGTTGGATCGGCCAGGTCGTAGCGGTAGTGGGGCGAGTGTTGCGGGTGCTCGACTTTGAAGTCCTGCCAGCCAGGGCCGCCCATGGTCAGGTCGAGCGTGCCTGCCGTGGACAGCACGGCATCGCGGATCGCCTCAGCCTCCAGCCGTTGGCGATTTTGCCGCCACAACAGTCGATTTTCACCATCGACTGCGGCAGAGGCGGGCCGCGATTGACTTCGCTGCCGGTAGGTGGCGCTTGTCACGATCAGTCGGTGGAGATCTTTGAGAGAGCCCCCGCCATCGCGAAACCGGATCGCCAGCCAGTCGAGCAGTTGCGGGTGCGACGGTTGGCCCCCCATGCTCCCGAAGTCACTGGAGGTTTCCACGATACCGTTGCCGAAGTGATACTGCCAGACGCGGTTGACGATGCTCCGCCAGGTCAGCGGATTGCGACGATCAGTCAGCCACCGCGCCAGCGCCACGCGTCGCGCTCCCTCCGTATGATCGGCCGGCAGATCGAAGCGACTTTCGATGCCCTCCACGAGCGACAGGGCTCCCGGCCCTACCTCGTGCGTCGCGGCAAGCACGTTTCCCCGCGAGAGCACATGAATCGTCCGCGGCACACCCTTACGGATCTGGGTGCTTGCCGCGTAGACAACCTTGAGCGGCGGCAGGGCCTTCTGCTCATCGACCACACCCTTCAGGTCGGCGAGCACCTCCCGGTAGTCGTCGACCTGGGAGGGATCCTTGGCCTTCGCGAACAGGTCAGCCCGCTTTGCCTCGAGAGCCTCGACCGAACCCGTGCCTTCGGCCGGGCTCAACCCGTCGATGAGATTGGTCCGTTGCCACCGTGGGGCCGCCTCGATCGAGTCGAGCGCCGTCACAACCGCGGCAGACGCCACATTCCCGCCCTGGGCGTCAAGGACGCGAACTTCTGCCAGCGCGAAGATGGAGTCGTTTTGGCGAGTCGCGAGTTTGGTGGCCGTGATCCGCAGGTAGCGGCCTGAGGCAGCCACGGTTGCGACCTGTGGCGTCGTGCCCGGGTTCGGCACGTCGGCCGCAGTGTGGTCGGCAACGACGATCCCGGGCGCGGTGAATTCGGGATCGTCACTGATCTCGATCCGATACCGCACCGGAAACCCGAAGCCACCGCCGATGTTGTTGAAGTCGTCAAAGCACGGAAAGAGCGTGACTTCGCGAATGTCACGCCGCTCGCCAAGATCGAGTTGCACCCATTTGGTGGCGTCCTGACGAGGGGTGATGCCGCTGTGGTAGCCGAAAGCTGCCGTCGGATTCTCGCCGCCCCGCTTGGCGGGATTGGCGATCTGCTGTTCGAGTTCCCGCAGGTGCGGGCTGATCGCCTTCTGCAGGCTGTCGCGCCGCGATTCCAGCGACCGCTTCCTGGCCTCGAGCGAGTCGGCCAGTCGCGTCACGCTCGGGTCGGTCGAATACCGGCGGTCTTCGCGGTCGATCGCCGCGAAGACCGCCTGCAGAGAGTAGTAGTCATCCTGCGTGATCGGGTCGAACTTATGGTTGTGGCATTGTGCGCAGTGAATGGTCACGCTGCAGAAAGTGCCGATCGTGTTGGCCACCATGTCATCACGATCGAGGTGGCGGGCGATCTTGCCGTCGGTCTTGGTCTCGGGCACTTCGCGATGCCCAA
>JAQBZA010000252.1 GCA_027622795.1 Planctomycetota bacterium
TGACGGGTAGCCTAACCGGGATCGCCGAGCGAGGCAAGATAGGTTTCGCAGGCTTTTTTCACCGCCGGCCGGGGGTGTTCCTTGGCGGCCCAGGTGATGTAGTCCTGCCCCCGCCGGCTGCGAGCCACCTCGCCGAGCGTCTGCCCGTCGAACCGGCCGCCCCGGAGGACGAAATCGGCGCCCTCGGCTGGCGGCGGCAGATGCCCCTTGATCACCGGCGACCACTGCCCCGTCCCGCAGAAACAGCACTCGAGCCGCCACTGTCCGCGATCCTCGTCGAGGATGTCGTGGCACTGGGCCTGACAGTTCTGGTCAAGGCAGGCCACGCCGTTGTCCAGGCGACCGAGGGGTGGCACCGATTCCCCTAGATAAATAAGGGGGTTTTCCGGTGCCGGCTTTTCGGCAGGAGGGGGGGCCAACTTGCGCGCGCGGCGCTTCTGTGGCTCTTTGGGCGATGTGTCGAATAGCAGGCTCACAGCGGCAACTCCATTCGGTACTTGGCTCTGGGGTCATGGGCTACGATCAACTTGTGCTTCGCCCTGGTGCAGGCGACGTACTCAATTCGCCTTTCCTCGGCGAATTTCGCGTCGTCGCTGTCCTCGGCCATCCGGGTTCGCTTGCCCTGAGTCGTGAGCAGCACAACCTTGGACGCCTCCATCCCCTTGGCGGAATGCACCGTCCCGATGCGAATCTTCGGGTCACTGACGGCCTCGACGCCCCATTCCTTGGCTGCCCTGACCCACTTCGCCCCGCCGTCCGGCAGGCCGCTCCACGAGCCGTTGGCAATCGCCTCGCGGAGATGCTCAGTCGCGCCAAGCTCGACCAAGTCTTCGGGGTAGATGCGGTCATACCGCTCGCTCAAACCCTTCTTCCACTGGCTTTTGCTCCCCCTGGCAAGCCACTCCCGGCCGTCCGTCGTCTTCGACGGGAGCATCTCGAGGATGTTCCCCCACTGATCGCCGCCGATCGCCTGGCCGTGCTGGAGGCTCCATAGGCCAGCCATGCCGCGGTCGCGGTTCAGCGATCCTTCCTTCGCTTTGACGTATCGGAACGGCACCCCGATGTCTTCGAGAACTGCCCTGATCTTCGAGACGTTGTGGTTCGTCCTGGCAATGACCAGCGTCTCCTCGTCGGGCCGAAGATCAGCCAGATCGTCCTCGAAGTTGTCGCTCTCGATGACCCGCCCGTCGTGGTCGGCCGGCGCGATTCCGCGATCCCAGTAATCAGGCAGACGCTGGAGGCATCGCTCGGCCAACTCCATGATCGGTGCGGGGCACCGCCACGACTTCGGCATGATGTGCTGCTTAGTAGCCTCCCAACGCATGAAATGGTCGCTGGAAGCCCCGGCCCACGAATACAGAACCTGATACGGGTCGCCGACCAGCCAGGCCCACTTGCAGGAGTCGCCAGTCACGAGCCGCCGGCAGGCGAGGTCAAGCAGCCGGCTGGCATCCTGGGCCTCGTCGAAAATCCACCCCACGACCTCATCTGGCACCTGGCCCTCCGGGGCCACCTCGATCGGCCCAATCTCTGGGTCGAACTTGAGCCCCACAAACCTCGACAACAGGTCGGTGAAGTCGCAGCGAGCGTCGAGCCGCTTGGCCTGCTCGAACATCTCAATCCGCTTGATGACCTCATCCGCCGACGGAGCATCCGGGTCTTGGTCGGCCTCCACGATCTCCCGCAGGGGCCGGCAGACGTTCCTGGAAAGCGACCAGTAGTTCAGGGCCGCCGCGGCCACCTCGTCGCCCGTGTAGACGCCGATGCCACCCTCGTCCTCGTCGATTGAGAACGCCACGTCGCTGCCGATCGCCTCGGATACCCACTTCGTATCCTCCTTGCTGCTGCCGATGATCTCGCCGCGGCTGACCTTCAACTGCCGGTAGCAGACAGAATGGGCTGTCCGAAACCACCCATGCTGCATCAACTCCTCTGGCGGAACGCCCCATGCCCTCCCACAACGCATAGCAGCCTCTGTGCGGGCCGCTCTCGTGAAAGACGAAAAGCCGAGGGCGAATGGGTTTCCGCCCGTCTCAGGGCGTTCTAGGGCCTTCTCGGCTATTCCCTTCATCATCGCCGTCTTTCCGGTTCCTGCCCCGCCGATCGCCCGAAGGCACTGGACGCTCATTTTTCACTCCTTTTGTGAAATGGACGCTCTGGACGGATGTTAAAATAGGTTTTCCGTCCACCCTAAACCCTTACGCACCAACGACTTCCGACTCATGGACGGTGGACGGTGAGTGATTTTCAGTTTTCGGAAAATTCAATTCGACTTCCCCCTTTAATAGGCGAACTCCGTCCACCCCCGACGCCAGGGACTCCAGGGCCGCCACCCACTCCCGCGTGAACACGATGTATTCAAGCCTCCCCGACGGGAATCGGTGCCGTTTGTGGACGAGGTCTTTGGCGTGCATGATCTCCAGCAGCTTGTTCCTGATCTTGTTCCGCTCCCCGACGGCCACGTCGTGGGTGCGGCTGATCTCCTCCCAGACCTTTCCCCACTGGAACCAGAGTTCGTCGGGTGTCACCCAGCACGGCCGCCCAGACTCGTTCGGCTCTGGCTTCTCCTCGTCCTTGGCCTTCGTGGCCTTCCTGAACGTCTTCAGGAGGTAGCCGGCCAACTCGGCGTATCGCTTGCTGGCGGTGCCGACCTCGATGTCGTCATCAGCCGACTTTCGGGCCATCAACTGCTCCATGATGCCTGGGATGCTCACCCCGCCGGTCTTCTTGCTGGCATCGACCCCTTTCCAGACGGCAACCCACTTCTTCGAGTCCCCGTCGAGGATCACCCGATGGGTCGCGTTGAACACCGCGGAGGCCACCTTCGCGGCCGACCGGAACGTGTCGAGTGTCATGTTGACCCGCCCGCCGCACGGCGTCCGGCGCCACTGGGGCACGACAAGCACGATCTCCGGCGGATCGCCCTTGATCATCTCGATCCGCCACGTCCCGACGCGGTAGCCTCGCACCTCGCCGGCCTGGTACGGATCAAGGCCGTGGGCCTCGAGCCCGACGACTGCAACGGCGTCCTCGGGATTGACTTCCTCCTCAAGCTTCTCGGCCTCGTCCCTGACGGCACTCTCGGTCAGGTCAGACGGGGCCGCCACCCAGCCCTTCTCCTGCTTCTTGCGGTAATACTCGAAGCAAGAGTTGATGATCTGGAGCGCCTCGTCGGTCGTCTTCGGCGGCTTGATGTACTTCTCGTTGGCGTCCCGAATCTCCTGCGTCAGCACCGCCCGCCGGTGCGGCGAGAGCGGGTCGCGGTCGTTGACGATCTTGTTCCAGGCCCAGAGCAGCAGCGCGTGGTGCCGGCCCTCGCCGTCGTGAACCTCGCGGAAGACCAGCGGCCCCTCGTACTTGATCATCCCGCCGCTTCCGGCCCCGCCGGCCGCCGCCGCGTTGGAAATCTGAACCAGCAGAATCTTCGGTGTCTCGGCGATGTCGATGTCGTCGATCGACAGGTCAGGCTTCCATTTGTATTGCACGCCCGTGTGATGCCACGAGGGTGGCAGGACGCTCTGAATCTGCCTGCCCCCGGCCCCCAGCCGGCACTCCAGCCCGCCGGGCTTCTGGACGCCGCCGCAGTCAGCAAGAGAGTCGTGCCAGCGGGTCAACTGGTGCGTGCTTTTGCCGCTCGTCCACGCCGGCGTGATCAGTTCGTGCAGCCCCAGCGACTCGCGGAAGGCCGTGGCCTCGGGGGAGTCGTCTTCGTTGTCGATGACGCCGCCGTCGGGGCCGAGGAGGACGCCGACGTTGAACGGCACACCGTCATCCCATTCAAGCAGATCATCCTCTGAGCGGGCGTAGCGATCGCCCCACTCGATGCCCACCGGATGCTTGCCGCAGTTCCTGTGCTTTGAGCCGCCCACACGGCACTCCGCATCGCCGCATGTGCATCGCCCGTCTGGATGGATGCCGTGCAGCCGCACGATGCGGAGCCCCTTCGACAGGTAGAGGGCGCACCACTTGAATGTCTCGTTGAAATCAAACTCGAATGCCACGTCTCACCTCCTTGCGGGCCTTTTCCATTGCCCTGTTCTCTTCCAGGGCCAAGTGCAGATCGCTGTCGCTCTTGCCGTTGTTGCACGGCCGGCAGAGCGTCCATAGGTTCGGAATCTCAGTCTTCCCGCCTTTCGCCACGGCGATGATGTGGTCGCACTCTAGCTTGACTCCGTCGTCGGCCGTCATACCGCACAACCGGCACCTGTGCCCGTCGCGGCGGAAGACGTGAAACCTCATCCTGCTAGGAATGTGTGTCCTAAAGACTTCCGGCAGTTCCTTGTGCTCCTCAAGTTCCTTCTCGGGGCCGAGGTAGCCCGTTGGAACCTGGGACATATCCTTCGGAATCACAACGCACCCTGATCGCAGCTTCAGCGCCGGGACGGTTCTCCCAGGCCCAGTGTGGAAGAGGGCCAAGTGCGGCGACCGCCAGTGCGGCGACGTGGCCCTCTCAATCTCCAGCGAGCGGCCAATGTCGAAGCCGCGGCCCTGCCGGCGAGCGGCCCGCTTCTCAAGCCACCGCTTCCGCGACTCGTCGGACGTGGCGTCATACTCTTCGCGGTCGGCGGCCAGGATCGCGGGCGTGATCAGGTCTGTGCCGCGGGCAAGGAGTCCGATAAAGGCAAGCAACCGCACAAGAAAGTTCGACTCTTCCTTGCTCCTGCCGTCAGCCTCCGGCATTACTACGGGGGCGTCAGAAAAACCGTCAGTGAACCCTAGTGGAAGCGTATCGGCCACCAACTCATCTCGTATGTCCCCGCTTGATGGATAGTAGGCCCAAACCCAAGCGAGAGGCTCAGAGGTTCTCTGCACAATGCCTCCGAGCGGCACTGTGCCCATCGAGAAAAACGGCTTGGCCCTGCTCTCATGGAATCCGAGCCTCGTGCTGATTTTCTGCTCCGAGGGGACACGCAACAGTGCGGCCTTGATCCCGAGGGGTTCGCTGCCGCCGGCAAATCTCAGCAAAAGATTTCTTGTCGGAAACTTAATGTCCCCCCACTTCATGTTCAGGGAAGTCTTTTGGCAAAGTTCTACCGCGATCGGGTAGACGTTATAGAACGGTCTATCGTGCTTCAGCCAAGAAGCCTCAAGTGGCCCGCGAACAGAGCACACCTCGTCGTTGTTTTGTGGCGTCTGCAAATACTCTTCTATAAATTGCAGCGCCGTGCCCCTGAACCCAGGCGGCTTCATCGTCCTGTAGTTGTGAAACTGCATCGAAACCTCCATGCTTCCTTGTGTTCAGAAACCCTCCCCGGCCCCGCAAGTCGCAGGGGCCGGGGAGGTCGTTCCGTCGGCCGGCGTGAAGCGAA
>JAQBZA010000253.1 GCA_027622795.1 Planctomycetota bacterium
GGATTAGGTGCTCGCAGCGGCGGGGGGCCTCGGCGTCGTCGTGGTCGAGCACCGTCGGGAGATAGGCCTTGAGGTCTTCCTCGACCTGAGCCTGGTTTTGTGATGTCGGCGGCACGATCACGGCCTCCGCGATCAGCCCGTCGTCACCGATCCGGTAGCGATGGTAGAGCAGGCCCCGCGGGGCCTCTGTCGCATGGCAGCCAGAGCCCGGCTGTGGTCGGTACTCAACCCGTGGCATGGCAAGCTCGCGTTGGTAGCCGTGGGCGATCCGCACCGCCTCCTCGAAGGCTGCCACCAGTTCGATCCCACGGGCCACGATGCCGTGGAAGGGGTTGTCACTCGGCCAATCGATGCCGCAGTCTGCAGCGGCTGCCGCTGCCCGCGGCGGCAGGAGTTTACGACTCGTCGCCATCCGGGCCAGCGGACCGCAGCAATAGGGCCGGCCTCCCGGCTCGATCAGGCAGTGGAGGGCCGTGCTCTGCGGCACCTGCCGCTCGACAAAGTGGGTCTCGTAGTCGGCGACCGAAATGTCGAGCGTGGTGCGGCCATCGGCCACGGCGACCACACGGCCATGGTTCATCGGGTATTCGCGATGCTCGGTGTCGTCGGCATGGAGCGAGACGTATTCGTGGGGGGCGGAGAACTGCGGAAACTCGAAGCGACTCACTTGGGCCACGGTCGCCTCCGCGGCTGCCAGGCCCCATTCGAGATCGGGCAGCATCCCGCGAACGGCGTCCACCACGGGGGCCTTGTAGAAACCGCCCACGGTGACGTTGATCGGATGCACCGCCCGGCCGCCAAGCACGGCGATCAACTGATTACCGATCGTCTTCATCCGCAGGCCGCGTTCGAGGAAAGGGGCATGCTCGGGAGGCATCGTGAAGCCGCTCTCGCAGCCGAGAAAATCGGGAGCGTCGAGCAGGTGCATGTGGAGGGCGTGGCTCTGCAGCCATTCACCACAGTAGAGCAGCCGCCGCAGGGCGTCGATCTCGGGCGTCACGCGAATGCCCAGCGCCTTCTCCAGCGCGTGGCAGGCACTCATCTGGTAGGCAACCGGGCAGATGCCGCAGATCCGCGCCACGATATCGGGCACCTCGCGGATCTCGCGGCCCTTCACGAGCCGCTCAAAAAATCGCGGTGGCTCGTAGATGTTGAACTCCGCGATCTCGACCCTGCCGTCAACAACACGGACGCGAAGGGCACCCTCGCCCTCCACACGGGTCAATGCCGGCACGGTCAGTTTTCGCACGTCGCTCATGACTCGCTCCCTGACAGTCGATCGTGCTCCTCGCGAAACTCCGGCGCCCAGGCGTTGAACGACTGCACGAGGCGGCCGAGGCTGTCGCGATTCGCCCCGTGCCGCTCGTAGAAGCCGGTGAGGCTCACGAGATTGGGCTCCTGCCGGTCGGGGCCGTAGCAGCCGAAGCACTCGCGATCGTGGGCCGGGCAAATCGCGCCGCAGCCGGCCTGTGTGACCGGGCCGAGGCAGGGAATGCCCTTGGCCACCGCCACGCAGACCGTACCCCGTTCCTTGCATTCCACACACACCGAGTATCCCGGCAGCCGTGGCCTCCGGCCGACGCAGAAGGCAGAGATCACGCTGGCCAGCTGGCCGGGGTCGATCGGGCAGCCGCGAAGCTCGAAATCGACCTTCACATGGGCGGAAATCGGATCACTCGTGGCAAGCGTGTCGATGTAGGCCGGCGTGGCATAGACCGCGCCCAGAAAATCATCGATCTGCCCCCAATTGCGGAGCGCCTGGATGCCGCCGGCGGTGGCACAGGCGCCGATCGTGATGAGAAACCGGCATTGCCGGCGAATCTCCTTGATCCGCTCGACGTCGTGCAGCGTCGAGACTGATCCCTCCACGAGGCCGACGTCATACGGGCCGGCGCCGATCCGCGATCGGGCTTCGAGGAAGTGCTCGATATCGAGCAGGTCGGCCACCTCGCCGAGGTGTTTCCGCGCGCGGCCGAGTACGTCGATCACCTGAAGCTGGCAACCGTCGCAGGAGGCGAATTTGTATACGGCAAGGCGAGGTCGCATCGAACTGCTCAGAGGTGCTTGATGTCCAAGAATTTCGCAAGCCGATCGTATGAAAACACCGGCCCATCGCGGCAGATAAACTCCGGGCCAAACTGGCACAGCCCACACAGCCGTGCCGCGCAGCTCATGTTGCGTTCCATCGATACATACATGGCAGCGGAGGGAATGCCTGCGGCCGAGGCCCGCCGCACCACCGCGAGCATCATCGGCTCGGGGCCGCAGCAGGTCAGGCCGGTGGCGGCGGCATCGAGGTCGAGATCATCGAACAGCGCTGTGACGAGGCCGACGCGGCCCGTCCAGTCGCCGTCGGCCTCATCGACCGTGAGCCGCACGTCGATACCCGCCGCCCGCCACGCGTCATACTCGCTGGCGTAGATCAGCCCGGCGGGTGTCTTCGCACCAAAGAGCACGGATACGCGGCCGTAGTCGTGGCGGGCAGCGATGATCTGCAGGATCGCCGCTCGCACCGACGCCAGCCCGACGCCGCCGGTCACAATCAAGACGTCGCGGCCCTGCAGTTCGTCCAGCGGCCAGGCGGTTCCAAACGGCCCGCGCAGCACCACCTCGTCGCCCACGCCGAGCCGTTCGAGGGCGTGCGTGACGTTGCCCACGGCCTTCACCGTATGCCCTACGCTTGCTCGCTTGAGCGGATCGGAGCTGATCGAGATCGCCGCCTCGCCGATGCCCGGTAGGTAGAGCATGTTGAACTGGCCTGGCGCGAACGTGTAGCTGGCCGCGGCGGCCGGATCGCGAAACGCGAGGTCGTAGGTGCGAACGCCCGCCACCTCGTCGCGGGCCGCGACGATCCGCGTGACATGGTGGTGCCAGGCATCGCGGCCAACGGCCAGCGGCTCAGGCGCCGGCGTGTGAATGCACGGGCGGGGCGGGCTCTCGATGCGGGGCGGGGCGGTCATGGCAGGCTCAGGACGGTGAGGAGGTGGGCATTTCCCGGATTGCGGCCACTTCTTCCGTAATATCGATGCCGACGGGGCACCAGGTGATGCAGCGGCCGCAGCCGGTGCAGCCCGAGGTGCCAAACTGGTCGATCCAGCCGGCGAGCTTGTGGGTGAGCCACTGCCGGTAGCGGGAAGCCGTCGTGGGGCGGGCATTCGCCCCGTGCATCTGCGAGTGTTCGAGGGTGAAGCAGGAGGCCCAGTGTCGCTCACGGGAAACTTCATCGCCGGTGAGATCGGTCACCTCGCCCACGCTGGAACAGAAGCAGGTGGGGCAGACGAGCGTGCAATTCGCGCACGAGAGGCAGCGATCGGCCACCTCGGCCCAGCGAGGATGCGCGAGATTGTCGAAGAGGAGGTTGCGAATGTTTTCTGTGTCGAGGCTGCGGGGTCGCGGTGTTCCCTCTTCAGGCCGACGGGCCTGCATGGCTTCACGAAGCGTCTCGGGCACCTGCCGCACGGCAGCCACCTCATCGGCAGTGAGCAGTGGCAGGGACAGGCGGCCGGCAAGATCGGCCAGCACCGCGATACCAGCGTCGGTGGTTGCCTCGATGGCGAAACGATCACCGACTTCGGTAAGGGCGATGTCGAAGCCCGGCCCCACGGCCGGGCCGCAGCCCATTGAATGGCAGAAGCAGGTAGCCGCCGCCCGGCGGCAGTTCACGGCCACGACGAAGAGCTTCTCGCGGCGGGCCTGATAGCGGACGTCGATCGAGTCGCCCCCCAGGAACACGCGATCCTGGATGGCCAGCGCCGCCAGGTCACAGCCACGGACGCCGATCACGGCGAGCTGCTCTGGCTCGTAGGCGGGGGTGGTCTGCAGCCAACCGTTTGGCGTGCGGCTCCAGGTCTCAAACGTCTCCCGCGGGGGAAACAAAAAATTCTTGAGCGAGTGTGGGCCGACGACATGGTCAAACGTGCCGGCTTGGGGATCGTAACGGAGCCGGTAGAGGCCGCCATCCTGCTCGTCGAGCCAGCCGGTGGGAAGGTCCGACGCATCAGCGAGGTCACGGTAGACAACCGCACCATCGGCCACCTGCGGGCCGATCACGCGATGGCCGCGATCGCGGAGAACATCGATCAGCTGCTGAAAATCAGTCGTGTGGAGCCAGGAGAGAGGCATTCTGGTGCTGGGGCATCCTGTCGGTCTACCGACTGATCATGGGGCATCGCTGAAAGTGTAGGTCGGGAGGTGACGATACGGCACCTCAAGCGTCAGTAACTGCAAGGTGGTGACGTAGATGCGGCCGCCGTAGCGGCCCCAGCGATCGGGGACAGGGCCCATCGGGGGCCAACTTCCGGCCAGAGGGCCATCCTGTTCCTGACGGTCGCGCAGCACGTCAACGAGTGCGGCGTACCACCTGTCCCATGGGTCCCCGCCGGTGTGCACCAGTACCTGCGATGCGTAGTACCAGAGGTAGCAATCTCTCGTGATTTGCCCCGATACGGCATAGGCAGGGAGGATCGCCGCAAGGGCACGGCTGTTTTCCTGAACTGCCTCATCACGCGGGCTCCATCCGGTGTGAAGTCGCATGAGCGTGCCCAAGGCGTTCATGCACGCCAATGAAATTTCAGACGGTCGTTGTTCGGGCTTGGCTTCGTTGTAGTGGAACCGGGCGTGCTGAGAACGGCCTGATGACGCGGGAATTGCTGCAGCATTCAGCAGTTTCCGAACTCCAGACAGCGTCTGCTGATCGACCGGCACGCTTGCCAGTTGACCTGACCGCAAGGCGATCAGCATCCAGCCGCTTACCGAAAGATCTGCGTCACTGCGGGGCATGTATCGCCATCCCATCCGTGTTGGATGACGTGACGCCGAGATGAAGGCGCAGGCGCGAGCAGCGGCCGGCCGAATTCGGTCATCCCCCGTCATTCCCACCGCCTCGCACAGTGCCATGGTGGCGATCCCGTGACTGTACATCCAGGCGCAACTATTGGAGAGTGGGTCGGCAGGAATGTAGAGGTCTCCGTCGGCTTTCTGCACCGACATCAGAAATTCGAGCCCCCGTCGCACGGTGTCGGCATACACTCCGTCGAAATGGTCGTGTCCCGCTCCGAGAAAACTGAGAAGCGCGAGCCCCGTCGCGGCCGTATCTGAGGAAAGTTTTGGTGCCGGCTCGGACGCGGCACCCGGATAGGATCCCAACTGCCATCGCCCGTCATCCAGTTGGGCCTGCTGGAGGAAATTCAGGCCCTTTTCAACCACGTCATCTGCATCGTGAGGAAGCCGCTTCCGGGCCATGCGATTTTGGAACGGGAGGGCGATCTCACGGACCCGGGCCTCTGCCGGGAGGACGACCGTC
>JAQBZA010000254.1 GCA_027622795.1 Planctomycetota bacterium
GTCCCACGGCTGGAGTGACGCCCAGTAATAACCCTGAAACACGCCAGCGAGCGTGAGGTCGATGAACATCACAAAGAGACCGCCCGCCGAAAGCCAGAAATGCCAGGCCAGGAGCTTTTGGCTATACCACTCCCGCTTCAGCAGCCGCGGGAAGAGATAGATCATGATCCCGAAGAGCCACAGGCTGAACACACCGAACATGACCAGATGGGCGTGGCCCACCACCCAGTCGGTGAAATGGATCAGCTTCTGAAAGGTCATCGTGACCTGGAGGGCGCACTGGAAGCAGGTGATGAAATAAAACACCATGCCGGTGTAGAAGTAACGAACGGGCAGATTGTTGATGAACTGGTCGTAGCCGCTGCGGCCGAGCGTGCCGAAAAAGTTGATCACGACCGTGGCCACCACCAGTTCCACGGCGATCGTGGAGATGACCGCGCCGTATTGGAGAAACATCGGGATCGGCGTGTAGAGAAAGTGATGGATGCCCTGAAGGGGATAGAAGAAGGCCAGCCCCCAAAAGCCCACCAGCGAAAGGCCGTGGCTCCAGATCGGCTTCTTGAGCAGGATCGGCACGAAGTAATACATCAGCCCCCAGCCGAGCGGCGTCACGAACAGGCCGACGAGATCGTGGATGAAGAGGCCGCCGATCGCCCCGGCGCTCGTGCCGCCGACGACATATTCCGGAATCAGGTTGCCCATCGCGTAGGTGAGAAACGTCCACACGAAGGCCGCCATGAAGTACCAGAGCGTCACATAAAGCGGGCCGGTGCTCTTGGCGATCGGCACCATGAAGTTGATCGCCACCAGCAGCAGTCCAAACAGGGCAAGCGGGTCGATCCAAAATGGCGTTTCCCCCCATTCCAGCCCCTGCGCCCCGAGGCTGAAGGCGATGCCAAGCTGCTTGGAGAGATTCATGACCCAGGGCTGATCCTGGAGCGTGGGGCCGATAGCGATGCCGGCCGCCGTCGCCCCCACGATCACCTGCCAGGCCCAGAAGATGAACCAGCTGAGGCCCTTGCTCGCCACCTTGTGAAATGTCAGCCGCGGCACCGCCCAGTAGAGGGCGCCCAAAAAGGCGTTGGCGAGAAAGCCGTAGGCAATGGCATTGGTGTGGATCATCCGCCAGCGGCCCGGCGAGAGCAGCTCGACACCCCGCAGCACGTTCCAATGCACCAGTTGCAGCGCCATCAGGATGCCGGCCAGCATCGAGATCGTGATGAAGGCGAGCGCGGCGAGGAAGTGCCAGGTGACGAGCTTTTCATCCACCAGGTCGGCCGGGATCGCGCGGCGAGTGGGGGGCGTGGTGAGCGGGTCGGGCGTGGCGTGGCTCATGCGTGCTCCGGTGAAAGCGTGGTGGCCTGCGGCTCATAGGGGCGGAACAGGCCCCATGGATAGATGAGGGCCATCGTCCAGCCAAACACGAGATGGGTGGCGAGGGCGACCCACCAGGGCAGGTAGACGGGATTCGTGCTCGTGATCCAGTTGCCGCCGAAGAGCAGGGGCTGCACCCAGGAGAGCAGGCCATAGAAATTGACCAGCCACACGACGATCGCGATGGCCGACGCCCAGACGAGTCGGCCGCCGAGGGTTGCGTACGACGCGTAGCGGGTGAGCACGAGGTGGAAGATGATGCCCAGCAGCATGCCGGTGGCGATGTAGAGCACGCAACCCATCGCCAGCGCAAGGCCGTTGTCGAAGGCCGGATCGAGTGCCTTGTCACCGAGGCCAAACGTCAGATAGACGCGGATCAGTTGGAGCGGATCCTTGCCGGCGAGCGTGGCGCCGATGATGTTGAAGACGAGGCTCGCCAATGCCGCCACCATGCCGAGAAAGAAGCCGGCCGTGGCGTAGTAGGCGGTGTAGTAGCCTTTCTTCGCCCAGTCGCGGGCGGCATCGGCAAAGGCCTCGGCGTTGATTTCCGCCTCGAGCCCAGCCGCCTCGGCCTGCAGCCGCGCCAGGCGGGCCTTCTTGTCGGCGAGGGTGTCGCTCATGGCGTGGCCTCCGCGATCCTCTCGTCAATGATCGCCTGCTCCTCTTCGGGCACGCCATTGTTTTCGATGACCGCCGTCACGAAGTGGACCAGTTCCCAGATCCGCTGCGACCGCTCTTCGGGCGTCTCGTCTTTTGTGGTGTCGGGATCCTTCGACGAAGGCATCGGGGTGCCATTGATGCCGGAATAGATCCGTCGGTAGATGTCGATCGGCCGCCGGCCGCCGTGGAGCATGCCCATCGAGAGGTCGGCGGGGTAGGCAATGCGGCCCCACACATCAACCCCGACATCGGCTGTCTTGCTGCCGCGGGCATCGCGGTTGTGGCACTTCACGCAATACATCTCGGCAAAGTGGGCGGCACCGGCCTGGATGGTTTCCGGGGTCCGCGGAGGCTCGACCGTGACGGCCCGCACCATCTCGTCGGCGGCGGTGTCCCAGGAATCGGAGATGTCGGTGACATAATCGGCCACTACCTCGGGGTCGAAGTCATCTTCCTCGAGCAGTTCGTCGATCGCCTCGCGGACCAGGTTGATCTCCAGCTCGCCGCGGGCGCTGAGCACCTGCACATATTTGATGACTGCGTCGATATCTTCTTCCGGCAGGAAGCGAAACGCCGGCATCGATGTGCCCTTGGCCCCATACTTGAGGATTCGCTTCAGGTCATCATGGCGAGGCTTCGATCCCCGCGGCGTGGACGTAAACTTGAAGACCCCATTGCGATAATCGCGGGGGGGGCGGATTCAGGTATTGGCCGGCCGGGCCCGTGCCGTCGCCCGTCGTGCCGTGGCAGCCGGCGCACTGGGCGGTGTAGACCTCATGGCCCCGCTTCAGCGTGAGCCGGTCGTAGCCGGGCTTGTCGATGCGGGCAATCGAGATCGCAGGCGTGCCGGCTGCGGCTGCCGCTTCGTCGGAGGTGTCGGCCTCCGCCTCAGACTCATCATCGCCTTCCGCCGGCAGCGACATCCGCGGGTTGCCCGGAGTGCCGTGCAAATAATCGAGATAGTCGGCGATCTGCTGCGTGTGCTTGGCGGGAAGCTTGATGTTTTCAGCATCGACCCGCAGCGTGTACGTGGCGTCGGGGAGTCGCGAGCAGCCGGCCAGAGCCGCGGCGAGAAAACATCTGAGGCCGAGTTTGATGATTCTCATTGGTGGTCACTCCAACAGCAAAAAATACCCAATCGTGGAGCACGTTGGCAACCGGCAGATCGCGTTATTCGAAGCGTCGCGTGATTGCGGTAGTCGCTTTTTGCCCGCCTGACTTAGGCTGCGGATATGTCGGAAGCAGACGACCCATACGGGATCGCGATTCAGCGGCATCTGCCCACCGCGGCGGGTGCCTATGTGTCCGACCTGCTTGCCGCACGCGATGTCGTGGTGCGAGTCAGCCGGCCACGGCTCACCAAGCTCGGCGACCATCGACCGCCTCGGCCCGCCTATCCGCACCACCGGATCTCGGTGAATGCAGACCTCAACCCCTATGCGTTTCTCACGACGCTCCTCCACGAGATCGCGCATGTCGATGTCTGGACGAAGCATGCCGGTCGGCGGCGACGGCCGAAGCCACACGGGCTGGAGTGGAAGTACGAGTTCGCAGGGATTCTCGCTCCGGTCGTGACCGCGCAGTGGCTGCCCGCCGACGTGGCCTCAGCGCTTAACGTGTACATGCAGAATCCCGCGGCAATGTCGTGTAGCGATCGCGGGCTCGTGCTGGCGTTGGCGCGGTATGACAGCAGCGAGATCACGCGGCACCGCGTGGAAGATATTCCGCTGGGGGCGATATTTCGCGTGTCCAACGGACGGATCTTCTGCCGCGGTCAACGGATGCGAACCCGCTACCTGTGCGTCGACCCCGCGACAGGCGTGGAGTATCGCGTGCATGCCCTGGCGATCGCCGAGCCGCTCGCTGGCGACGATGTCAACGACGGTCGGTGGAGCGGGGCTGCTGCTGTGGGCCGCCGCGGTAATGCCGACGGCGGACGGTGTTGCCGTAGACATGCAGCGGCCGATACGGACGTTTCTCGATCGGCGTGCTCTTGATCTCCTCGCGGGCCTCGCCAAAGGCGACAACCCGCGGGTCGAAGCCCGTTTGGCGGGCGGCCGAGGCCGCAGCGGCGATGTCGATGGGAAGAACGAGGGAGGTGGCTACCAGCAACAGGGCGCGAGAAGGGGCGCGCATGAAAGGGGTCTCCTGACATGACTCGCCGGCCGACGATGGGTATCGGGGAATTCAGTATCAAAATTTCGCCGAGCCTTGGCGGGGCGGTATCCTCGGAACAATTCGAAAAACCAGACTGTTTCTTGTGGTGGCTCGGCGTTGGATATGACCCACGAGACTTTTCCGGGAAGCTGGCGGCGATCCGCAGCAACGTCGACAAGGGTAGGTCCCCGACCTGGGGCGTCGGAATAGCCGATGTCTACTCTTCGGAGGAGGTCGGGTATATCGCCTTTCAGTGCGACCGCGGGCTTCCTGTCCTCGAGCGGATCGTGGGGCGGCGACGAAACATGCTCCGGCTTCGCGATGGCACTGAGCACTGGCCGAGTTATCCGGACGAGCATTGGGCCAAGCCGGCGGAATCAGTGGTGGCAAAACCAGCTTCGTGCATTGAACCATGGGATGCCGTATTCTGCTTCGGGCAGGCATTGGTTCCTGGATCGAAAAACCCAAGGTGTGAGTTCCATGACGAGATATATCGGCTGCGTGATGGGCCAACTGTTGGTGGGCGCATGGATGGCGATGCCCGCAGCGGGTGTCGAAGGCGACGCAACACGTACCGCGATCGAGCAGGCGTCGGCGGCGTATGCCGAGGCCTACAACGCCCGCAATTACGAGGCGCTGGCTGATCAATGGGTGGAGCAGGCAGAGCTGATCGAGGGCGGGGCGAGCGTCACCGGCCGCAACGAGATCGTGAAATCGATTCGTGGGTGGCTCGACAAGCATGCTGAGGCCAAAATCGAGATCCAAGTGGAGCGGGTCGCTCTCGTTGCCAAGTCGCTGGCTCGTGTCGATGGGATGATCTTGTTTTCATCGTCTGCAAACGAGCCACCGATCCCGTCCCGGTTTTCGAGCCTACGGGTGTTGGAAGACGGCGCGTGGCGGCTGGTGGAATCGGTGGTGGCGCCCAGCCACGCCGCGGCGCTGCACGACCTTGGCTGGCTGATCGGCTCCTGGCAGGCGGTCGACGACAAGACCGGCATGACGGTCGACCTCGTCGTCGAGAAAGCGGCCGGCGGCTTCGCCCTGGTGGGCCGCACGACGATGCGGTCGAAGACCGGGGCCACCCGCGAGGCGATCGAGG
>JAQBZA010000255.1 GCA_027622795.1 Planctomycetota bacterium
GGCCGCCTCTCCGGCCGTGCCTGCGGGCCGCTCCGCCCGGACGGTCGATGAGAACACATCGTAGGCGAAGAGTTCACCATTGCCGTGATACTTCCGGCCGGGGGCGAGGATTTCGCCGTAGAGGAGTGTGGCGGAGGGGGCGATCTCGATACGGGTGGTGGTGAGAAACCGCGCGTGGCGGTGGGGGATGACGGGATCGGGCAGGTATTCGAGGTAGGCGCGATCGCCGAGCACGATCTCCTGCGTCTGCGTGGCGTGGTTGAAATCCATCTCATGGATCTTTGTGGCCGACTGCGTGGTGACATGGGCCTGGGCGTCGGGCCCGAGCCGGATCTCGATCGTGTTGCGGTCTCCCTGCAACACGCCGCCGGCATTGGAGATCATGAACACGCAGGGCAACTCGGGCATCGCCTCGTCCCAGTAGAGGGCCTGCTGCACGAGCAGCGGCGCCCGGCGGTCGAGGTCGACCAGCACAGTCTTCGGGCCGCGGCGATCGAAGCCGAGCCGCAGGTAGCCGTTTTTGCCGGGCGAGCCGGAAGGGAGCTGCGGCGGCTCGTCGAGATACGCCGCGAGTTCCCGCGGCACAGCCACCCGAGTGCTTTCAGGCTCCATCAGGCCACCGGTTCGGGGAGGCTCATGTCGAAGAGTACCTGATTGCAGATCCGTCGGGTGAGTTCCACGATCCCCTCACCTGTCTTGCAGTTGGTGAATACGAAGGGCTTGTCGCCCCGCATCAGCCGGGAATCGTGGTCCATCACCTCGAGGCTCGCGCCCACGTAGGGGGCGAGATCGGTCTTGTTGATCACGAGGATATCAGACTGTGTGATGCCGGGGCCATTCTTGCGGGGAATCTTGTCGCCAGCCGCGACATCGATCACGTAGATGAAGAAGTCGACGAGGGCCGGGCTGAAGGTGAGCGTGAGGTTGTCGCCACCACTCTCGATGAGCACCAGATCAGTGTCGGGAAACTTTGCCTCCATGTCTTCGACGGCAGCAAGGTTCATGCTGGGATCCTCGCGGACGGCCGTGTGGGGGCAGGCTCCGGTTTCGACGCCAAGAATCCGTTCCTCGATGAGCACGCCCTTGAGCGTCCGCTGCACGTGCTTGGCGTCTTCGGTGGTGACCACGTCATTGGTGATCACGAGCACCTTCACACCCATCTTTACCAGCAGCGGCGTGATCGCCTCGATGATCGCCGTCTTGCCAGAGCCGACAGGCCCACCCACGCCAATCCGCGAAATCTTTTTCATCAGTAGTTCCTTGGGGTACGATCCCGAAGATAACCGATTTCAGACTACCAAAAGAGACCGGAGGCAGATGATGAATCTTGGCAGGGTTGTGCTGATGTGTGCCATCGTCGGGATGTCAGGGTACGGGGATGCCGCGCCGCCCGATGGGGCGACCCGTCAGGCGGCGGAGGCTCGGGCAATCCTTGATGGCTGGCACGGCAATGATCCGCAGCCCGCAGCACGGCTGCTCCACATCATCGTCTGGCGACCCCGGGATCGTGAGTTTCCGCCCGAGCAAGCAGATCGCCTCGATCGAATACTGACATCCATCCAGAGTTTCTATCGCAGTGAAATGGAGCGACACGGTCTCGGGCCCCGGACGATCCAACTCGACCGCAGTCAGGACGGACGGATCATGATTCATGAAGTTGTCGGTGCTGATGCGTGGAACAGCTATTCGAAAGCGGATGGTCGGCGAATCCGTGGCGAATGTGTGCCCCGACTCCGTGACAAGGGCATCGACATGGATCGTGAGACCGTCATGATTTTCACCAATCTTGCCGAGTGGGATCCGAAGAAACGCTCCTTTCGTCACAAGAGTCCTTACTATGGGAGTGGTGACTGGCAACACGGCACGGCCTGGCAACTCGATTCACCGGAACTCGACACGATAAACCTCCCTCGAAAGGCTCCTCTCATCGACGACGGTGAATACGGCCGTATTTCCCTCGGAAAGCACAATTCCATCTTTCTCGGAGGAATCGCCCATGAACTGGGCCATGCGCTCGGCCTGCCGCATTGTCGGGCGCGGCCCGACGAGGAGCAGTACGGCACGGCGCTGATGGGCAGTGGCAACCGCACGTTTGGCGATGAACAACGCGGAGAGGGAAAGGGATCTTTTATCACACTGGCCCACGCCCTGCGGCTGGCATCACATCCCCAGTTCTCCGGATCGATGAAAGGCCTTACCACAACCGCTCGTGGTTCATTCGCCGGGCTGTCCGTGAGACCGACCGCTGATGGCAAGGCATTCTGCATCACCGGTCGTGTGATCGGGGAACCGCCTGTCTATGCGGTCATCGGCTACCTCGACCCGGAAGGCGGCGGTGACTACGACGCCCGAACGATTTCGACAGTGCCCGATGGAGTTGGAAATTTTTCACTCACCTGCTCCGCGCTGGTGCCCGGTAAGTCCGCTGATGTGCGGCTGGTCGCCTGTCATGCTAATGGTGCCACCCGCATGGCCAACCATCCGTTTCGTGTGGCACAGGATGGTACGGTGGATATCGAAACCATGCAGACGATGTTTGAACTGGAGCCATTTTTTGACGCACTGGCGGCCGATGGCCCGGAGGCCGCGCGGAGAGTCGCTCCGGAAGCAGGCCCGGCGGCTCGACTGGCCGAAGCTATTCTGCTGGGGCGGTCGGGACGTCGTGCAGCACTGGTTCCGGCGACGGTGAGCGACGACACCACGCGGCTGCTGCTTTCAAGGGCGCGGCCCACCGATGCGACTGTCGGCTGGCTGACACCGGCGTACGATTGCCTGCCGAGACGCGAGGCAGTCATTGAAGCCTCGGGAAAGCTCTATGAGTCGGGAATCTATGCCCATGCTCCAGGGCGGCACCGCTACGAACTCGGTGGCAAATGGGCTCAGATGCGGGGCCAATGTGGGTTGCCAACGCAATTGGCCGGGTCGGTGGTGTTCGTGATTCAGGTCGATGGTCGCGAGGTGTTTCGCTCCAACAAGCTCACGTCAGGGAAGACAGAGCACTACGACGTGGATCTGCACGGGGTCGACGAACTCCTCCTGATCACGGAAGATGGCGGGGATGGGAAGGCGAGTGACTGGGGCGTCTGGCTCGCTCCGGAGTTGAGTCGTTAAAACAAGTGGCAGCGAATTGGTAAAGGAGAGGTGCTGTGGCTCGCAATGCATGGGGCCTGAGTGCGACGGTTCTGCTTGTGATGATCACCAGTTCTCAAGCTGAATCGCAGATGATCACGGCGCACCGCGGAGCTTCGTACGACGCTCCGGAAAACACGCTCGCAGCCTTCCGGCTCGCCTGGGTGCAGCAGGCTGATGCGATTGAAGGAGATTTTCGCCTTACCGCCGACGGCCACATCGTCTGTATTCACGATGCCGACACTGAGCGGACGTGCGGTGTGAAGTGCGTCGTGGCCGATGCTCGTCTCGTGGACCTTCAATCCCTCGATTTTGGTCGCTGGAAAGCTCCGTCGTTTGCCGGCCTAGCGTGTTGTACGCTCGAGGATGTCCTAGCAACCGTGCCCGCCGGCAAGCGGATTTTCATCGAACTGAAGACAGGTCCCGAGATCGTCGCACCCCTTGGCGAAATTCTTGAGAAAAACACAATCGAGGCGGCTTCCCTGGTGATCATCTCATTTGACGAAAGAACCATCGCCGCCTGTAAGGAACGGCTTCCGGGAGTGAAGGCCCACTGGCTTACCAGTTTCAAGGAAACGCAAAAGGGCACGAATGAGTGGCAGCCCTCCGTGGAGCAGATTCTGGCGACGGTCGGTCGTTGTCGGGCCGACGGGGTGGGGCTCCATGCCAGGCGGCAGGTCGTCGATGAGAAGTTTGTGCGGCAACTTCGTCGCGGTGGGGTCAACGAATTCCATGTTTGGACGGTTGATGGGCCCGATGATGCCCGCTTTTTTGCAGGTCTGGGAGCCATGGGAATCACCACCAATCGGCCCTTGCTGATTCGAGAAAGCCTGCGGCTGCCCTGATTGAAATGAGAGTCATTTTGCCGTGTTTCGGAAGAACATCATGAAGCCCCGCAGAATTCGATGGATACTCGCTTGCTCGTTTGGGCTCTGTGTCGGTCTGGTCCGTGCCGATGGCACCACGCTGGGGCCGGTCGTGGGAGCCGTGGATCACGCCACCGCAACGGTCTGGATTCGCCACACGGGGAAGTCGCCGCTAAAGCTGACCGTGCGGAAGCCGGGGGGTGCCGTTGTGCATGAGGCCATCTGTTCTCCCAGAGGCGACGATGATTTCTGCACGACTTGCGAGATTGGTGATCTTGATGCCGATACGGAGCATGCGTTTGGTTTTTTCAATGGTCGGGGGGCCGAGGTTGCAGCGGGCACCTTCCGCACTGCCGTCAACCCGTCGCGGCCATCCCGATGTAGGGTGGCCATCGGCTCATGTGCCTCAGAGTCATTTCCGGGCGTCTGGCAACGGATGGCGACCGAGGGAGCGGAGGTGGTAGCGCTGTGCGGCGATACACCCTACATCGACTCGTCAGACATGCGAGTGAATAGGGACAGACACCGGGCGTTTCTCGCCCAACCGGGGTTGGTCGACCTCCTTCGCACTCGGCCACTCGTCGGAACCTGGGATGACCATGATTTTGGTCGGAACGACAGTGATGGAAGGAGCGTCGATCGCGACGTCATTCGCCGCGTGTTTCTCGAATACCGTCCGCTCATGAATGCGGGAGAAGAAGGAGAGGGCATCTACACGGCGCTGCGTCGCGGACCGATCGAGTTGTTTCTGCTCGATGCCCGTTTTTTCTCACAGGCCGAGCCATCGCCCGTGGCACCAGACAAGCCCACACTCCTGGGAAAACGGCAGTGGGAGTGGCTGCGGCGATCGCTTGCAGCCTCGTCGGCGCCCTTCAAATTGCTGATTACGGGAATGGTGTGGCATGACAAGCCGAACAAGGAAAAGGATGATTGGGAGACCTATGCCTATGAGCGGGAAGCCTTGTTTCGGTGGCTTGGCGAAGAGCAGATTGGCGGCGTCGTGCTCGTGGGCGGCGACGTCCACGTGTCACTGCGGCTCGTGCATGACACCATTGAATCGGCAGGCTACCCGATCCCTGAATTCGTGAGTTCACCGCTGCACGACAAGGTGATTCCGAAACTCGTGCCGTCGAAGGAATCAGGGCTGAAGTGGTCGGCGGTGGAGCCCAATGTGTTTCTCCTCGTTGAGGCCGACTCGACCGGCGCGGAGCCTACGCTGATCGCGACGTGGATCCGTCAGGACGGCAAGCGGTTGCACCAATGCCGCTTCACGGCAGGGGAACTCTCCGGTGGCG
>JAQBZA010000256.1 GCA_027622795.1 Planctomycetota bacterium
GAACAGAGATTTCTCGGAGTGGGTATCTGCCGGGCAAAATGGATGACGGCACGGAGTACGGCGTGCATCGTAGGCAAGAACTGGCAAAATTGATGAGGGCCAGCCCTCTTCTGCCATTGACGATTGTGAATCGCATGTGGGGCCAGTTTCTTGGCTACGGATTCACCAAGCCGGTGGATGATTTGGGCGACCATAATCCACCTTCTCATCCTGAATTGCTCGACGGGCTGGCTCAGCGGTTTCGTGAGCAGAGTTTTGATTTGAAAGAATTGGTTCGCTGGATTGTTTTGTCTCGTCCGTATTCACAGTCGAGCAGGTACACCTCAAGCAATGCCATCGACGACCCTTCTCTTGGGGAAACCCCACTTTTTTCCCGCTTTTACATGCGTCAGATGCAGGCTGAGCAGTTGTATGAGTCGCTGCTAACGGCTACGAAAGCGGATCGGGCTGGGGGCGAGGAGGCTGCGAAATTAAAGGACGCCTGGATGGCGCAGTTTGTCACGGCCTTCGGCACTGATGAGGGTGATGAATCAACCACTTTCAATGGGTCGATTCCTCAGGTTCTGATGATGTTCAATGGGGATTTGATAAAGAAGGCGGTCTCTGTGAATCAGGGTGGATTTCTGGATGACATTGCCAAGAGCAGTTCCAGCAATTCCGCCAAGATTAACACGCTGTACGCGGCGGCGCTGGCGCGTCGGCCCACATCCCGCGAAATCAAGACAGCCAATGCAATCATGATTGCCCGGAAGGGCGATGCTGTTGAGGCGCTCCAAGACATCTGGTGGGCGGTTTTGAATTCCAATGAGTTTATTATTAACCACTGAGTTTGTCCGTGTGGGAATAAATGGCGAGGCGACTCGCGGGCACAGTTGAGCTTGTTTCTGAGTCACGTTTTTCAAAGGAGCGTCGTATGAATAATCCTCTCACCCCTTTCGATGTCTCGCGTCGCCATTTTTTGAGTCATATGGCGGGCGCTGCGGCGCTTGCTGGGCCGGCTACAGCGTTTACCAATTCGATCCTTGCGAATGCCACGGATATGAGAAAGCGGCACAAGGCTGCCATTCTGCTCTGGATGGGAGGCGGCCCGAGCACCATGGACATTTGGGATCTTAAGCCAGGCGCGGCAACTGGTGGTCCGTTCAAGCAGATTTCGACATCGGCCGACGGGGTCGCGATCTCCGAGCATATGCCATTGATGGCCCAGCAGATGCATCACATGGCAATCGTGAGATCCATGAGTACTCGCGAGGCTGACCACATGCGTGGCCGCTATTACATGCACACAGGGTATGTGCCCAATCCAAATGTTGAGCATCCCAGTTACGGTGCGGTTGTTGCGCACGAACTGGTTGACCAGGTGCCGAATCTGGAGATCCCGCCATTCGTAGCTGTTGGCGGTGGCAGTGTGGGCCCCGGATTCCTCGGGATGACATGGGCTCCGTTCGTGGTTGATTCCAATGGCAGGGTGAAGAATCTTGATATGGGTGTGGATCCGACCCGTGTCGCTGCGAGGTTGGAGATGCTTTCCGCTATCGAGAGCAAGTTTATCGGAGAGAAGCGTGGCGGCGCTGCGGACGATCACTACAAGGTTGTTGATAAGACCGTGAAATTGATGTCAAGCGATCAGATGCAGGCCTTTAAAGTGATGGAAGAGCCTGACGCTGTTCAGGAGCGTTATGGCAAGACTGGTTTTGGCCGTGGTTGTCTTCTGGCTCGACGGCTTGTTGATGCGGGGGTGCCGTTCGTCGAGGTCGATCTCGGCGGATGGGATAATCATGCCGACATCTTCACCACTCTGGCCGATCGTAAGCTGCCGGAGCTTGACAAAGCCATGAGCGCACTGGTCAGCGACCTGGCAGACCGAGGCATGCTTGATGATACGGCGATCGTCTGGATGGGAGAGTTCAGTCGCACGCCGAACATTAACGGTGGCGGTGGCCGAGATCATTGGGCGCGGAGTTGGAGTGTTGTTGTGGGTGGTGCCGGCTTTAAGCGGGGCGTGACGGTTGGCGAGACAAGTTCCGATGGTAAGGAGGTTGTTTCCGAGCCTTATACTTCCCAGGATCTCATGGCAAGCGTTCTCCAATCACTCGATATCTCGCTGGAGAAGACGTTCACAGCGAAGAATGGTCGGCCGATGAAGATTGCCAATTCGGGCCGCGTGATCAAGGAGTTGTTCAGCTGATCCCGAGGGGGTGATGTCTGTTAGATCGCCCCGTCCTGCACCTTCGGGGTGAGCAGCGATATCCTTTTGGAGGGATGGCGGTTGTGCGACGCGCTTTGTCTCGCGGGAGCAATGCTCCGTGGGATCATCGCCGTTGTCGGGAGTGGTGCGGATGGCGGTCGAGTTGAGTGTCGACACATGGAGAACCGGAGACGCGGCCGACCTTTATGAGGTAGCTCGCTGGGGGAACGGCTATTTTTCAGTCGGCCCGCGGGGGACGCTCCTGGTGCATCCTGACAAAAACCCCACCGCAGGCATCGACTTGAAGCAACTCGTCGATAGGCTGCAGCAGCGGGGGATCGACCTCCCAATCCTGCTGCGTTTTGCGGAAATCCTTCAGCATCGACTCGGAGAGATTCACCGGGCCTTTGACACTGCCATGAAGGAGAGTGGCTTCCAGGGTGACTACTGCTGTGTGTATCCAATCAAGGTCAATCAGCAGCGCCAGGTGGTAGAGGAGGTGCTGCGGTTTGGTAAGGAGCACTGTTTCGGTATTGAGGCAGGCAGTAAGCCCGAGCTCCTTGCAGTGATTGCGCTCACTGATAATGAGACACCGATCATTTGCAATGGCTTCAAGGATGCCGAGTTTATCGAAATGGCGATGCTCGCCCAGAAGATCGGCAGACAGATCATTCCGGTGGTCGAGCGGTTCTCTGAACTCCACCTGATTCTCGACTGCGCAGCGCGGGTTGGCGTGCGGCCCCGGATTGGCATGCGGGTGAAGCTGGCCACGCGGGGCAGCGGACGGTGGCAGTCATCCGGCGGCTTTCGCAGCAAGTTCGGCCTGACGGTGAGCGAACTGATGAAGGGCCTCGAAGTGCTCCAGTCACTAGGCATGGAGGATTGCCTGCAGCTGCTCCACTTCCATCAAGGAAGCCAGATCACCAACATCCGGCATATCAAGGCGGCCCTCAACGAGGCCTCGCGGGTATATACGGAGCTGGTCAAGCGGGGTGCCGGCCTTCGCTACCTCGACGTCGGCGGTGGCCTGGGAGTTGATTACGACGGCTCGCAGACCAACTTTGAGTCGAGTGTGAATTACAGCCTGCAGGAATATGCCAACGACGTCGTCTACCATGTGCAGAATGCCTGCGACGAGGCCGGGGTGGCCCATCCGACCATCATTTCCGAAAGTGGGCGGGCGGTGGTCGCCTACCACAGCATGCTGATTTTCGGCGTGCTCGGGGTGTCGGAGCAGAGCGGCAGCGGCACGGTGACCACCTTGGCGGACGATGCCGAGCAACCGCTTCACGACCTGCTCGAAACCTACCAGTCGATCAATGTTCGCAACCTGCTCGAGAGCTTTCACGATGCCCAGCAGGCGCTCGACATGGCGATGAACCTCTTCGCCAGCGGCTATCTGCCGCTCGACCAGCGGTCAGCCGCCGAAAACCTGTACTGGTCGATCTGTCGGAAAATCATTCGGCTGGTCAAGCAGTTGGAGTTTGTGCCCGAAGAACTTGAATCGCTCACGGCCTCGCTTTCTGATACCTACTTTTGCAACTTCTCGCTCTTTCAGTCGATGCCCGACAGTTGGGCCATCAAGCAGCTTTTCCCGGTGATGCCGATCCATCGGCTCGACGAACGGCCCGATCGGAACGCCGTGCTTGGTGACGTGACCTGCGATTCCGACGGCAAGATCGACCAATTCATCGACCGTCGCGATGTGAAGCGGACGCTCCCACTCCACGAGTGGAAAAATGAGCCCTATTACCTCGGGGCCTTCCTGATCGGTGCCTACCAGGAAATCCTCGGCGACCTGCACAACCTCTTCGGGGACACCAACGCGGTGCACGTGAGTACCGATTCCCGCGGCGAGGTGGTCGTCGATGCCGTCATCAAGGGGGATACGGTTCGTGAGGTACTCGACTACGTCGAGTTTGAGCCCGATCTCCTCGTGCAGCAATTGCGGGTGTCGATCGAGCAGGCCGTGCGGGCCGGTCACATCGGCGACAACGAGGCGGGCCGGTTTCTTCGCTTCTACGAGGAGGGGCTCGGCGGCTATACCTACCTCGAAGAACCCTCGCAGGGCTGACCGCCCCCATGCACCTGATTCGCGTAGGCGGCACCGCCCTCAACCAGACACCGCTCGATTGGAACGGCAACCGCGACCGAATCCTCGCTGCGATCGCCCTCGCCCGCGAGCAGGAGATCGGGATCCTCTGTCTACCTGAACTCTGCCTCTCCGGCTACGGCTGCGACGACATGTTTCAGTCGCCCGGAGTGCCGCGGACAGCGCAGGATGTGCTTGCTGAGATCGTGCCGGCGACGGCCGGAATCATTGCCGCGATCGGGCTGCCGGTGCGGTACGAAAGCGGTGTCTATGATGCGGTGGCCCTGCTTGCCGACGGCCAGATCGCCGGAATCGTGGCCAAGCAGCATCTGGCCGGCGAAGGTATCCACTACGAGCCGCGATGGTTTCGCCCATGGCCCCGAGGCCACCGGGCGACACTGGTCATGGCGGGCAGACAGGTTCCACTCGGCGACCTACGGTTTGACTGCGGCGGAGTGCGGATCGGCTTCGAGATCTGCGAAGACGCCTGGGCGCCCGACCGGACCGGCGCCGATCTGGCGGCCCGCGGCGTCGATCTGATCCTCAATCCGTCGGCGAGCCACTTCGCCTTTGGCAAGGACGAGATCCGCCGCCGATTCGTGCAGGAGGGAAGCCGGGCCTTTGGCGTTGCCTACGTCTACGCGAATCTGCTGGGCAACGAGTCGGGCCGGGCCATCTATGACGGCGGCGTGCTGATCGCCTCCGCCGGGCACATGGTCGCGGCAGGCCGGCGATTTTCCTTCGCCGATCAGGCTGTGGCCTCGGCCGTGATCGACATCGATGCCATGCGGCTGGCCCAGGTCAGGCTCTCTCTGGAGCCCCGGCTGGAATCTGATCCGCGGGGCTGCGTGTCTGTACCCTTCGCGCCCGCCGCCGTCGATCTCGCCGAGGCTGCCGGCACCAAGGATGCCCGCGATGCCTGGGAGCATGGCGATCATGCCAAGGAAGAGGAGTTTGCCCGGGCGGTGTCGCTGGGGTTGTTTGACTCGCTCCGCAAGAGTGGCTC
>JAQBZA010000257.1 GCA_027622795.1 Planctomycetota bacterium
CTGATTCTAGTCATCACGGGTGCTGTCACGGTGCTCGTGTTCAAGCCTCAGCCTCAGCCTCAGCCGCACGCGGAGGCTGCAGCGGCAGCCATGGCGGCGAATGCGGTGGGAGACGACGCATCACCCGAGGCCAAGCCGACGCCGGCAGCCACATCCGGAGCGGAGCGGTTTGTGGAGGTTCTGCTGTCGGTTGCTCTGGCGATGTTTTCGTGGGGCGCGTATGGGCCGGTGCTCCATCGTGGGCAGGCGGCGATGGGAGGGAGCCGCCTGCGACCGCTCATTTGTATTGGTGCCGCGTACTTCCTGATCGCCGTCGTCGTCCCGCTGGCGCTGTTGGCACCGCTTGGGGACACCGGAACATGGGCTCCGTGGGGGAGCATGATGAGCATGGCAGCCGGATCGCTCGGTGCGATCGGCGCTCTCGGCACCATTCTGGCTTTCGCGTGCGGTGGGAAGCCCTTCACCGTGATGCCTGTCGTGTTTGGATGCGCTCCTGTCATCAATACACTCGCCACACTCGCGTTCGCTCACACGCCCACCAGCGCGGTGAGCCCATGGTTCTTGGCAGGCATGCTCGTGGTGGCCGTCGGCGCGGCAACCGTGCTTGTTTTCGGCCCCCGTGGTCACGCCAAGTAGACCAGATTTCAAGTGGCTCGCGTGTGTCCAAACCATTCGATGTGGTGTCGATGCGCGACACGGTAGCCAAGCCTCCTGCAGTCAACCGCGAGCCAGGCAGTGGTGCGGACGAGATCGGTTTCCGTCACACCCTGCGGCATCATGAAAATGGCTCCGTCAGCCGTCCCCACGCCGAGGTCTGCCAGCCACGCCGTGACCTCTGCGAGGTCTTCAGGAGTGTCGATCACAAATTTCATCTGCCACGCCGTGGCCCGCATCAAGGCCGTGAGCACGTCATCGCAGCGGCGGACTACCGCGTGGCGGTCTGCCCAGCCCGCCACGGTGTCGGCCGGCGGACCCGATGAAGCAAGTTTGGGGCTGATCGATATCAGATCGGCGACCAGCGCATCACCCCAGGATTCCGGCAGTACGGTGCCGGCCGTTTCGATGGTCAGGTGATGCCCGCTTCCTCGCAGGTCTCGACAAAGCGCGACCGTCTCGGCAAACAGGAGTGGCTCACCGCCGGTGACCACCACATGGCGGCGGTCAAACGATTCGACCGCTGCGACGATGTCGGCGACTGACATCACGTCTCCGGTCGGTTCCCATGATGTGAACGGCGTATCACACCAACGGCAGCGGAGGTTGCAGCCACTGGTGCGGACGAACACGCTTGGCGTGCCAGCGAGGAGTCCTTCTCCCTGCAGTGATTGGTAAATCTCGGCAATCCGCATGCCCGCTCCGTCAGATGGCCGTTAGCCGAGGATCAATAGCACCGGCCGCGGCGAAGCCTGCCGCCCGCAGGCGGCACGAGTCGCACTGGTTGCATGGACGGCCGGTTGGATCAGGGTCATAGCAGCTGGATGTGAGGCCGTAGTCCACACCCAAGTTGAGTCCGAGGCGGATGATGTCGGCTTTTGCCAACTTCACCAACGGTGCCAGGATAGAGACTGGTCTCCCCTCGACGCCCATCTTCGTCGCCAGCCCTGCGAGTGATTGGAAGGCATCGAGGTATTCCGGCCGACAGTCGGGGTACCCGCTGTAGTCGATGGCGTTGACGCCCAGCACGATCGCCTCGGCCCCGCGTGTCTCGGCCATGGCGAGCGCCAGGGAAAGGAAAACGGTATTGCGGGCTGGCACATACGTCGCCGGGATACCCTGAGCCATGGTTGCGGGTGACCGCCCCCTTGGAACGGGGATCTGGGGGTCCGTCAGGGCGCTCCCGCCAAAGGCGGTCAAATCGATTGGCAGCACGACATGGTCGGTGATACCCAGGTCGGCTGCAATGTGTCGAGCGCACTCAAGTTCCACCCGGTGTCGCTGTCCGTAGTCGAGCGAAAGCGCAACAAGAAAATAGCCCTTCTGCCGCGCCCACGACGCGGCGGTGGCTGAATCGAGCCCGCCTGAGAGCAGTACAACGGCCACCGCTTTCGAACCAGCCTGATTCATGGCACACTTCTTGGCATGACACACGCCGCTCCCACTCGCGATCACCTTGAAACCTTCGTCAACCAGTTTCCCGGCCGGGACTACACGATTGAAATTGTCTGTCCGGAATTTACTTCGGTTTGCCCCAAGACGGGGCAGCCCGATTTTGGCACCCTCACGTTTCGCTACATTCCGGAGGGCACCTGCGTGGAACTCAAGAGCCTCAAATTGTACCTCCAGGCATTTCGCAACGAAGGGATCTTCTACGAAAACGTCACCAATCGAATTCTTGATGATCTGGTCGCCGTTCTACAGCCGCGACGGATGACGCTCGTGGCCCAGTTCACACCCCGTGGCGGCATCTCGTCGCGGATCGTCGTCTCGCACCCGTCGGGGCAACACCTGCCGCCGGCAAACTGAGACTCCCCGCCCTCCCCAGTGCATTTTCCCTGGAGCTTGTTCCATGGCCGCCTCCCCTCGCGTTCTTCTTTCAGCCCTCGCCGACGAAGCAGCATTTGATCTCTCTGCCGTTGAGCAGTTTGCGGCGTTGGCAGCGATCGGCCTCGAGTACTACAGCATCCGGCACATCGATGTCGGCAAGGGCGTGAAGAACGTGATGAAACTCACCCTCGGTGAGATTCAGAAGATTCGCCACCTCGAGGATCGCTACGGGCTCAACGTGGCGTCGATCGCCTCACCGATCGGCAAGGTGAAACTGCTTGACAAGCCCGACGGCACAAAAAATGCCTACGTGCCATTCAAGCAGTATCTCGCCAAAGATGTGGCCCGCGCCTGCGAACTGGCCCATGCCTTCGAAACAAAACTGATCCGTGGGTTCAGTTTTTATCATCCGCGGGGCGAGCATCCGGAAGCGTATTTGGAGCAGGCCGTGGACCACATCGGCCGGATTGCTGAGGCGTGTCACCGCTCCGACCTCACCTTTGGCCTCGAGGTGGAGGCCAACCTCGTCGGCCAGACTGGCCAACTCCTCGCCGAGATTCACCGCCGTGTAAACCATCCGGCATTGGTCCTTGTGTTTGACGCAGCCAACCTGATCGTGCAGGGCTTCTCCACGAAGGAGGTGTACGCCGAATGGGAAGCGATGAAGCCCGGGCTTGGTTGGGTGCACATCAAGGATTATCGGAAAGTGAGTCGAGCCGCCCGCGGCAAGCATGTCGAGGAAGATGCGCTGGCAAACTTCGTGCCGGCAAATCTGGGTGCAGGGGGACACGAGAAGATTCTTCGTGACCTGAAAACCATGCTGCCGACACTCACGAAGAAACTAAACCGCCGTGGCATTCCCGGCGTGTTCGTCGACCTTGAGCCGCACGTTCGGGGAGGGGGGCAGTTTGGCGGCACGAGTGGCCCCGACGGCATGGGCATTGCGATGCGCGGGCTCTGCCGGGTGCTCGATGCGGCGAAAGTACACTATCATATTCGTGACTTCGATGATCTCCTGGCAGCTAGAGGCATCACCTCGACGTGAAGGCATGAGCGAAACAACCGAGCCGGGCAGTTACTTCGTCGCCAACTACCCACCATTTTCGCGGTGGACTGCAGACGCTGTGCCGGCAGTGGTCGAGGCTTTTGATGCCCCGCCGCGGGACGAACCGCTGGGGCTGTATCTCCACGTCCCGTTTTGCCGAAAGCGGTGCAAGTTTTGCTACTTCCGCGTGTACACCGATGTCGCAGCATCTGACGTTGAGCGGTATTCACAGGCGTTGGCACATGAAGCTGCCCTGGTGTCATCCCGGCAGGCCGTGGCTGGTCGGTCGCTGCGCTACGTTTATTTTGGTGGAGGAACACCGTCTTTCCTGAGTGTGAAGCAACTGGAGCGGCTCGTCGACGGTTTGCATCGGAGTTTTGGCTGGGATGCGGCTGAGGAAGTGACCTTCGAGTGTGAGCCGGGCACCCTCTCCGAGCCCAAGGTACGCGCCCTGAAGTCACTCGGGATGACGCGGATCTCGCTCGGTGTTGAAAACTTCGACGACCAGATACTCGAGGCCAATGGACGGGCTCACCTCTCATCGGAAATCCTTCGAGCATGGGACTGGATCAGGCAGGCGGAGTTTCCCAACACGAATATCGACCTCATCGCGGGCATGGTGGGAGAAACGACCGAGTCGTGGCAACGCACCGTCGACAAGACGTTGGCGCTGGAGCCTGACAGCGTGACGATCTATCAGATGGAACTGCCGCTCAACACGACGTTTGTTCATGATGCCCGTGAGTCGGGAGGGCAGACTCCGGTGGCAGATTGGCCCACCAAGCGAGCCTGGGTCGATCATGCGTTCCAGCGATTCATGTCCCGGGGCTACACCATCTCCAGTGGCTACACGCTGGTTCGTGATCCCAGCCACGTTCATTTCCGGTATCGTGACATGCTGTGGGAGGGAAGTGACTTGGTGGCGCTCGGAGTGGCCAGCTTTGGGCATCTCTCGGGCCTTCACTACCAGAATGCCACCCACTGGGACGATTATCTGGCGGCCGTCGAAGGAGGGCGATTGCCGATCGTGCGTGGGCTTGCTCCGACCCGCCGGGAGCTGTTGATCCGAGAGGCGGTTCTTTGCCTCAAACGGGGATGGCTTGATACCACCCGGCTGGCGAAAAAGTATGGCATCGACCCGCTGGAGGTCTGGGCTCCCCAGTGGCAGACCCTCGCCGAGGATGGATTTGTCGACCTCACGTCGGGGCAGCCCCGCCTCACCCGAGAGGGACTGCTGCGGGTGGATTCCCTTCTCGATCGGTTTTTTGATTTGGATTCCTATCGGTAATTTTGGGTTCCGTTAAGGCGTGAGGTGATTTTCGGTTCTTTTGTTGGTTGCCATGAAAGCGCTCATGCCGAATAGCTCGCCTCCCTCGTCTGCCGTGGATCTTTCTTGTCCAGAGAGCAAACTGCTGCGCGGTCGTCTGCGGGCGATGGCCTCGGATCTGGCTTCGTCGTGGCGATCGGGGGCGGTTCCGGCCGATGTTAAATCGGCTGATGGGCTTCGCCGCCAGGCCGAGAAATTGGTTGCTCGGGCGGCAGCGTCTGCAGAGCATGTTGGCTGGACAATGGTGACGATCGTTTCTGAATATTGGCGAGAGCGTCTCGCCTCCGGTCCGGCGGGCAGGCGGCTGTTGTTGCTTCCCGACTGCCCTTTGGCCGCGGGGCCACATATCGAAGGCGTGCCTCATGTCTGCGGGCCCCAGTGCGCGATTGCGACATTGTGGTCGGCGG
>JAQBZA010000258.1 GCA_027622795.1 Planctomycetota bacterium
CATCACGCCCTGGCGAGCAAACATCCAGTTGGCATTGCCCCGCAGTGTGTTGATCTCGCCATTATGGGCCATGAACCGACAGGGCTGGGCGCGGTCCCAACTGGGAAAGGTGTTGGTCGAAAACCGCGAGTGGACCATCGCCAGGTGGGTCTTGTAGTCGGGATCCTGGAGGTCCTTGAAGAGCGGGATCACCTGCATCGACCGCAGCATCCCCTTCCAGATGATCACCTTGGTCGACAGCGAGCAGATATAAAACATCAGCCGCTGCTCGAGGCTGCTCTCGGAGCGGATCCGGCGGCTGGACCACTTGCGGATGATGAACAACTGCCGCTCGAAAGCATCCTGGTCGAGGCCGTCGGCCGCGGCGATGAAGATCTGATCGAAGTGGGGCATCGACCGCCGCGCGGTGGGGCCCACGTTGGCGGCGTCGGGATCGACAGGGAGTTCACGCCAGCCGACGATCTTCTGGCCCTGGCCCGTGATGCATTCATTGACGATCCGGCGGCATTCGGCCCGTTCGGTCGGGTCGGTCGGCATGAACAGCACGCCGGTTGCATAAAGACCGCGGGCCGGGAGGGTAGCCCCGAGGTCACGGCTGGCGATCTTCTCGAGGAGTTCGTAGGGGAGGGCGGTGAGCATGCCGGCCCCGTCGCCGGTGTTGTCTTCGCAGCCGCAGCCACCGCGATGCTCCATGTGCTGCAGCATCCGGTCGGCATCGTCGACGATCTGCCGCGACCGCTCCCCCTTGATGTGGGCGATGAAGCCGACCCCGCAGGAATCGTGCTCGAAGGCCGGGTCATAGAGGCCCCGGGCGGGAGGCAGGCCGAGAGGGGCGGGCGAGGAGGGGCGGGTGTTGCTCATGGGAGTCTTTCGTTCGTGAAACCGGAAACCGTTTGTGGTGTGTTGTGGTGTGTCGGAAGGGGTTGGGGAGCGGCAGCCTCGAAGCAGCCCGCGGAGGCTTTCCTCACGCGGTGGCAACCGCTGTGGCTCGTTCGACCGAAGCATCAGCATCGTGGGCGTGCTCGCGGAGGAGATCGACAAACCGTCGGGCCGTCGGGCCGAGCGGCTTGCCTCGCGCATGGATGATGCCCAGCGGCCGCACGATCTCCTCTCCGGCAAGTGGCACGGCGCAGAGCGTGCCGGCTGCCAGTTCGCGGCCCAGCGTCGGCTCTGGCAGCAACGCCACGCCGGCATCGATCTCCACGGCCCGCTTGATGGTCTCGATATTGTCGAATTCCATGACGACATCGGGCTCGGCGGCGTGGGCGGCAACCACCCGATCGATCTCGTGGCGAATGACGAGGTCGGGATCAAAGCCGACCATTTTCTGACCGTCGAGCTCTGCCAGGGACAACTGCACGCGGCCGGCGAACGGGCTGCTCGGGGCACAGGCCAACACGAGCGGCTCCTCCCGCCAAGGCTCGGCCTCGATTGCCCGCGTGCTGCGGGGATAGCTGACGATGCCGAGATCGGCCTGGCCATCCTCGACCAGTTCCAGCACCCGCTCGGGATGCAGGTATTCCAGCCGCACGTTAGCCTTTGGATGCCGCGTCATGAATTCCTGGACGTAGCGACTCATGTGACTGAGGCCGACGGAATAGATCGCCGCCACCCGCACCCGCCCGGCCACATCGTCGTGAAGCGTGCGAACCTCGTCTTCGAGGGCCTCATAGCGGGCGATCAGCTTGCGGCAGCCGTCGTAAAAGACCTGCCCCTCACGGGTGGTCACCAGCGGCCGTTTCGACCGCTCGATCAACTGGACTCCGAGCCGGCCCTCGAGCTGGCTCACAACCTGGCTTGCGCCTGACTGCGAAATGCCGTTGTCCTCGGCGGCCCGGGAAAAGCTCCGCCGGGCGACGATGTCGCAGAAGACTTTGAGCGACTTGAGATTCACGGCCACCCGCAATCTTGCGGTCCAGAAGGCACACCACGCTCTTCCCTGATTAGAAAATCGAATGATGCCGCCTTGCATCATTCGGGAAACCAATAAAGAGTAGCCTGGTTTGGGGGAGCGTCAAGCGGCCGTGGGGAGGCTTTGTTTCGAGATTCGCTCGTTTGGCCCTCATAGCTGGTTGCTTGAGCAGGCGGGTTGGTCTGGGGGAGTGACGCCGCGTTTGCGGGTCACGTTGGCCTGTTTTGTCACCTCGAGTTTGCGGGCCGCATTTTTCGGGGCTATTTCTCAGCAGGAAACTTTTCGTGGCATGGCTTGGACATGGCATCGAAGGGTTCTCGGGAGTTCGAGCCATCCTCGCCGGTAGGGAAATTTGCCTTGATGCAAGCTTTCGGTTGAATCGCCTGGAGCCACAGGAGGCGTCACGGGCACCGATCCGGGGCGGGGCCGCCAGTTCGTCGGCTTTCGCCTCGCCGATCAGAATTACGTTTTTCACATCGAACGGATTCAGGAGATCGTGATCCCGACCGCCATGGCCCGGGTCCCGGAGGTCCCGGCATACATCGAAGGCGTTACGAACCTCCGCGGCACGATCATCCCGATCATCAACCTTCGGCTCCTCTTCGGCATCGCCCCCAAGCCTGCCGACGCCGAAACGCGAACGGTCGTCGTGAATGTCGGCGCGCGCACGCTGGGCTGCACGGTCGATGCGGTGACACGAGTGATGCGGATCGCGGCCGAGCAGATTCACCCGGCTCCCGACGCGGTGGCCTCGTCGGGCCGGTCGTTCATCGAGGGCTTCGCCCGCATTGGCGACGAACTCTACATCGTCCTCGACGTCGAGAGCCTTTTGGACCCCGCCAAGTTGGAACTGGTCCATCGGGTCGGCATGACTCAGTTCGAGGCTTGATCCCACCATCCGATCCGACATGGAACGACCTTCAGACACCTCCGCCCCGTCTCTCGGCCCTTCACTTTTCTAGGAGCTTTTCTGTCATGGCTGCAAATAAGGCGATTTCGATCCGCTACCTAGTGGAGGCCCTCGATTCTTCGATGGCGAGGATTGAATTCGCGCCTGACGGAACGATCATCGATGCCAATCGCAATTTCACGGAGGTGATGGGCTATTCGCTCGAGGAAATCCGTGGCCGCAACCATTCGATTTTCGTCGATGAGGCCACCCGCTCCAGCCGCGAATACAAGGATCTCTGGGACCAACTCCGGGCCGGAAAATTCCAGTCCGGGGAGTTTTGCCGGCTCACCAAGAGCGGCAAGGCGGTGTTTCTCCAGGCCACCTACAACCCGGTCAGCGATCAGCGTGGAAACACCGTCGGTGTCGTGAAATTTGCTGTCGATGTGACCGCTGCCGTCGAGGCAAAACTGGCCGACCAGAAGCTCCAGCAGCTCTATTCGCAGATGGTGGAAAACACGAGCGTGCGACTGATCGTCGCCGATCGCAACGGCACGATCACGTATATGAATCCGGCCTCGATCGAGGCACTGCGGAAGCTCGAGCGGTATCTTCCCTGCAAGGCCGACGAGATCGTGGGGCGGTCATTCGACATCTTCCACAAGCGGCCGGAGCACCAGCGGAATATCGTCGCCGACCCGAAAAACCTGCCGCATCGGACGAAATTCCCCCTCGGCGACGAGTGGCTCGACCTCACCGTTTCCGCGCTTCGTGATCGAGATGGTGCGTTTCTCGGGCCGCTCGTCACCTGGGAGGTGATCACCGAGCAGGTGCGGGCGAAAGAAAAAGAGGAGGCGCAGCAACAGCAGATCATTGCCATCAAGGACGACCTCGAGCGGAAGGTGAAGTCGCTTGTTGAGGTGTTCACCGCCGCTTCCAATGGCGACCTGACGGCCGAAGTCGGATTCTCCGGCGATGATGACATGGGGAGGCTCGCCGCCAATGCAGAGCGGATGTTTGGCGATCTTCGCGAACTCGTGCGGCAGATTTCCGAGGCTGCCGACCAGCAAAACGAAGGCGCCCGCATGATCGCCGAGAGCTCCAGTGGCATGAGCGAGGGAGCCCAGTCGCAGGCAGCGAGTGTGGAAGAAATGACGGCGGCTGTCGAGCAGTTGATCAACTCGATCGACACAATCAGCAAGAGCGCCGCCGAGTCTCGGCAGCAGGCCGCCGAGACCTCGACCATGGCCGAGACGGGCGGGACGGCGGTGGCCGACGCCGTGTCGGCAATGAACCTGATTCAGAAGTCCTCGGAACAGATCAATGACATCATTCAGGTGATCGGTGACATCGCCAGCCAGACCAACCTGCTCGCCCTGAACGCCGCCATCGAAGCAGCCCGAGCCGGTGAGCACGGGCTCGGCTTCGCCGTGGTGGCCGATGAGGTGCGGAAGTTGGCCGAGCGGTCGAGCGAGGCGGCCAAGGAGATCACGCTCTTGATCAAGGAGTCGACGAAGCGAGTGCAGGAAGGGGCCTCGCTGTCGGCAAAGGTGGGGCAGTCGCTGGAGTCGATCGTGCATGCGGTGGCGAAGACCGCCACGGGCATTGCGGCAATCGCCTCATCGACGGAGCAGCAGACCGCCAATGCCCAGGAAGTGAAGCTTGCGATCCGCTCGGTGTCGCAGACCACCGAAGCCAATGCCGCCAGCGCCGAGGAAATGGCCGCCAGCGCCGAGCAGTTGGGCGCCCAGGCCCAGGGGCTGCGCGACCTTGTCAAGCGGTTCAAGGTGTAGGGATCGGTTGCCGACAGGAGGTCCGGACAATCGTGTGGGAACTGACCAAACTGACTCCCGAGCAGTTTTCCCGGTTTCGGGACTTCATCTATGCCGAGACCGGAATCCGGATGCAGGATGGGAAGATCACCCTCCTCAGCAATCGGATTCGGCGGCGGCTGAAGAAGCTCGGCATCGAATCCTTCGACGATTACTACACCGGGCTGACGACCAGGAAGCTTCCCGACGAACTCGAGCACTTCATCGATGCCGTCACCACCAACGAGACCCACTTCTTTCGGCACGGCACCCACTTCGACTGGTTCCAGGGCCCCTTTCTCGACGATCTCGTCGCACGGGCCCGCGCCGGCCGCCACGATCGGTCGCTGCGAATCTGGTCGGCGGCCTGCAGCTCGGGGGAAGAGCTCTACACGCTGGCCATCTGCCTCAGCGAGGCGGCCGCCAAATTGGCCGGCTGGAAGATCTCACTTCTCGGTACCGACATCAGCGAAACGGCGCTCGCGGCGGCCCGCGCGGCCCGGTATCCGCGGCGGTCGCTGGAGCATGTTTCACCGGAGCGGCTGCGAAAGCATTTCAAGGCCGATGCCACCGGCGAACAGTGGGAGCTGCGGCCGCAGCTCCGCGAGATGTGCGAATTTCGCCGACACAATC
>JAQBZA010000259.1 GCA_027622795.1 Planctomycetota bacterium
CGGGCGGGTCGTCGATCCGTGAGAGCAGCCCCGGGTAGCTGGGCTCGCCTTCCCGAAGGATCTGGATATCGCGGGCCGCGCACAGGTCGAGCACCTCATCGGCCGCGGTGCTTGTAGCGTGAGACGGGATTTCCTGGGCCAGCCTGGGCCCGAGCCTGGCGACCCGCTGCAACTCAGACGGGTCAGCCTGAAAGACCGCGTCGGGCGAACCAAATCGCTCGAGGAGCAGCCGCCGCATCCGCGACCCGATCCCCGGCACACAGGCGAGGCGGACATGGCCCCGCAGATCATCTGAAGGAGTGGTGTACATGCGTCACGTTGTACCGTGACTGCATGTGGGGGTCAACCCGCGGCGGCCTTGAGTTCGGCCAGTTTCTGGGCGGTGCCGACGAGGCGATCCCAGTTTTGCTCGACATATTCCGGCGGGCCGCCGATCTGGGCCACCACCTGGGCCACCTCCTCGGTGGGCACCATCTCGATCGCATCCCACGGGCAGACCTTGAGGTCGTAGGGATTCGACTTTTTGCCGGGAATGTGCACGCACACCTCGCAGCCCACGCACCGCTCGATGTCGATCTCGCACCAGCTCTGCAGGTTGTGAAACTGGTCGTATTGCTGCACCTTGATGATGCAGTCGACCGGGCAGACCTCGAGGCAACTCTCGCAGCCGGTGCAATTGTCGGCATTGATGACCGCGAGTTCCTTCGGCAGCTTTTTGCGGGGGCCAGCTTTTGCCATGGTATTGAGAATCGGCGGGGGAGGGGGTGAAAATTCAGCAGATCGCTATGCGAAAATATGGTAGCCGGCTGGGGCTCCTCGGCAAAATCGTTTCCATTTGGGCGGGCATCACACTGTTTCGCCCCGCATCAGGTCGTCGGGCGTCTGCCGGGCCCGCACGAGCCGGGGCTGGCCGCCATCGACAAGCACCTCGGCCGGCAGCGGCTTCGAATTGTAGTTGCTGGCCATCACGAAGCCGTAGGCGCCGGCGATCTCGATCACCACATAGTCGCCCACGGCGGCCCGGGGCAGCGATCGCGTGGCCACGAAGCCGCCGTCGGCCTGCGTGAAAATGTCACCTGACTCACAGAGCGGCCCGCCGACGGCCACCTCCTCGGTCTCCCGGCCGACATCTCCAGACGATGGCGCGAGGCTCATGGGATGGTAGGAGCCGTAGAGCACTGGTCGGGCGAGCGTGTTGAAGCCGGCATCAACGAGGATGTATTTCCGGGTGCCCTGATGCTTGACGGCCCGCACCTCCGTGACGAGAGAACCGGCCTCCGCGGTGAGGTAGCGGCCCGGCTCGATCTCGAGGCGGATGCGGTGGCCGAAGCGATCCTCGAGCCTCTTGCGGGTGGCATCCCAGAGCGTGAAGTATCCGGAGAGGTCGGCATGCTCTTCACCGGGCTTGTAGGGCACCGGCAGCCCGCCGCCGGCGGAGATCATGGTGAGCGAGCGGCCGATTTCGACGGCCACCCGCTCAAGCGCCTCGGCCACCTCGGCCAGATGGGCCAGGTCGGTGCCGCTGCCGATATGCATGTGGAGCCCGCTCACGGCGAGGCCGGCCCATTCGGCGCGGCGAAGCACCTCGGGGATCTCCTCGTGCCAGATGCCGTGCTTCGAGCCTTCGCCGCCGGTGTTGGTCTTCTGGCTGTGGCCATGACCGAAGCCGGGATTCACCCGGAGTGTGATATTCGCCCCCGGCACCCGCTCGGCCAGCTGCTCGATCATGTCGGATGAGCCGCAGTTGACATGGATGCCCAGCCGGGCGACCGCATCGAGGCTCTCGCGATCGAAGATGTCGGCCGTGTAGACGATCGGGTGAACCGGCGGCAGGCCATCCGCGGCTACTTCGCGGCTGGCATGCGCCGCATAGCCGGCGGCGAGGGCCCGCTGGATTTCGCCGGTGCTCACGGCATCGACCATCACCCCTTCCTGCCGGACGAGGTTGAGCACGGCCAGATTCGAGCAGGCTTTCTGGGCGAACCGCACCGTATCCCAGGCGGCGAGATCACGGCAGCGGCGGCGGATCATCTCCGCGTCGTAGACATAAAGAGGTGTGCCGAAGGTTTCGGCGAGCTGCCGCACGCTCGCTCCGGCGATCGTGTGGCGAATGGCTTCGTGGTGGGTTGTCATAGAGACAGTTATCGCACGGGCAGCGGAATCGGGAAGCCCTGCGGCAGCGGCACGGCCCCACCGCCTCCGAAGCCCCCTTCCTGCTGGGCGGCCGCCATTGCGGCCGCCGCCTTCAAGGCCGCGGCATCGACCGCCAGCCGCGTGGCGACTCCCCGCTCGATTGGCTTCACAGTGACCTCAACCGCGCCGCCACCCGCTTTGCGAGCCGCCTCGGCCGCCTGCTCGGCCTGCTCGGCTTCGTCGCCTTCGCCGCGGGCTGCAGCATAGGCAAACAGGCCATCGAGCGCGGCCTGCAGGCCGGCGATCGGCCCGGCCGACGGATCGGGCTTGCCACTGGCGGCCAGCGCCGCGGCCGCCCGGGCCTTCACATCGCCACCAGCCAGCACAAACGCATACTCCGGGGCCACCGCAAGCGTGAGGTCCACCGTGTCGCCGAGCTGCTCGGCTGCGGGGGAGTCGGCAAGATCGAGCGTGATCGTATGGAGCGTGGCATTGCCTGCCGTGCCCGTGTCAAACGCGACCTTCATCGCCGCCGGCAGGGCTGCACCGCCACCAAGCAGCTGCTTGAGCGTCGCCTCGAGCCCCTTGCCATCCTTGATGCGGGCGCCGAGTGTTACATGAGGGAGCGGAGATTGCGCCGTGGCTGGGCTCGTATCGACCGTGACCGCGGCATCGATACCGCCAGCCTCGAGCATCGCGGCGAGCAGGCTGCGGCCGGCTTTGCCGAGCGACTTCGCGAGCGGCTCGTCGGCATTCTTGTCGAGGGCCTCGTCGATCGACTTTGTGATTCCGGCCTTCAGTTCCGGCGGCAGCGACTGGGCGACGTGGCCGCGGATCGCCGGCTTCGCGGCGTTGGCCGCCGCCGGCATACCGACCGTGAGCGTGCCCTGGGCGGCGGCGGCAACGGTGGCTGCGGCGGTGGAGCCAGCGACCTGCGCCGAACTGGCCTCCACGAAGAGCTGCTCGCCGGGCGGATCAATGGCCAACCCGAGGGCGAGTGACTCGGTGTCTTGCAGGTTGGTGACGAATCCACGGACCGCCTCGGGATCGATCGGCTGGCCCTGCTCGCCGGCCGAGTTGGCGGCCTGTTCGAGGATCATTTCCAACTGCTGCCGCAACGGCTCCGGCATCACGCTGGGAAACAGCCGGATGCCAAGCGAGAAGGGGCCGACAACCTGATTCAAAAGGGGCAGCGGGTCATCGACCCCGGCCGGGCTGCCGGGGATCGCCGTCACGGCCCAGGCGCCGCCCGCTGTGGCTTTCTCCTTGAACTCGAGGGGAATCCCATTTTGGAGCGTCACGCGGCGGGCATCGCCATCGCGTTCCACTGGCCCGAGCGTGCCTTGCAGCGATTCGAGGAGTTTGTCGAGATTGTTGACTGGCACATATCCATGCACGATCGGCATGCCGTTGGCGACGGTGACGACCGCGCCGAGTGGCCGCGTGACATCCAGCCCGGCGAGGCCTTGACCCTGTGTGGCCACCATGAGAAGCGACTCCGCGATGCCCGCCAGCCCTGGCTGGCCGACTTGGCCTCCCAGCCAGCCGAGTTGCTTCTTGAGATCGGCGTAGCCATCGACAGCGACGACCCCGAGCACCGTTGGCTCGTCGGCCCGGGCGGCGGGCTGGCCGGCAACGACCGTCGCCACGGCGAGAACGAAGCAGAGAAGGGGAGCAGCCGCACCGATTCCGGCGGGCGAAGCGACTCGTCGCATCGAAGAATCTCCTGGAAGCCGATCCGTCGGGGACCGTGAAGTGGTGATCGAACTCTGACGCAGTGTACCAGTAGGCTGGCAAAAACCGGTATCCTCGGGTCGCATGCAGCCTGATTCCTTTCTCGACAGCCCCGCACCCCCGTCCGCTCCTGCCGCTGATCAGGAGCAGGCGGGGCGGCGAAGCTGGCCACGTTCACGAGAGGTACGGCGGCTTCGGCTGCAGACGGCGCTCTACCTGCTCACCTGCCTCACGACGTTTGCCGCCGGTGTGGTGGGCTGGGAGCCGATGCTGATCGGCTTTGATGACGACATGCTCGCCAAGCTCTCCCAGCAGTGGCCGCGCGGCCTCACCTACATGGTGGCCGTGATGGCGGTGCTCACGGCGCACGAGGCAGGGCATTTCATCGCCGCTTGGTGGCATCGCATTCCGGCGACGCTGCCCTTCTTCCTGCCGGTGCCGGTCCTGCTCACCGGCACCCTTGGCGCCGTGATCGGCATGGAGGGCTCGCGGGCCAACCGTCGGCAGCTCTTCGACATCGCGCTGGCTGGGCCAATCGCTGGGCTCGTGATCGCGGTGCCGGTGATGGCGGTGGGGATGCTCTTCGGCACACCGAGCGACTCGAGCCCGTTTGCACTCTCGCCGCTGGCCCGCTGGATGCTCGCCACGGTGCGGCCTGACGCCGCGGAGGGGATCGAGCCCAACGCCCTCTTCATGGCGGGCTGGGTGGGGCTGCTGGTGACGGGGCTCAACATGATTCCGGTGAGCCAACTCGACGGCGGCCATGTGAGCTACGCGATCTTCGGCCGGCAGTCGAAGTGGGTGGCCCGCAGTGTGCTGGCCGGGGCAGTCGTGGCGATCGCGGTGCTCGGGCTCTACAACTGGATCGCGATGGTGGTGATCGTGATGCTCATGGGCACCGATCATCCCCCGATCCGGCAGGACGGCCGGCCTCTCGGGCTTGTCCGCACCACGCTCGGCCTCTTTGCGCTCCTGATCCCGGTGATCACGTTCATGCCGGAGCCACTCCTGATCGAGTGAGCGACGGGCACGAAGGGCTTGAGGAGGCACACGGCTGGGCAACGATATCCTGGGACTCAACAGTCAGTTGATCAGCTCCTCAATGACCTGGCCACCAAACTGACTGAGCTGCTTGAAACGACCAGCGTGGTAGAAGGTGAGCCGATTGTCATCGAGTCCGAGAAGCCTCAGCAGCGTCACGTGGAAGTCACGAACGTGCCGCACCTCCTCAACCGCCTCGGCACCAAGTTCGTCGGTGGCTCCGATCGTGTGCCCGGCTCGACAGCCGCCGCCGGCCAGCCAGATCGTCATCGCGTTCGGGTTGTGGTCGCGGCCGTAGGCGATGCCCCCCCGCACACCATTGTCGGGCGTC
>JAQBZA010000260.1 GCA_027622795.1 Planctomycetota bacterium
CGCCCCGCCGCTACGCCTGGCGGTGCTCTTCGCCGGCAATGGCTTCCATTCCAAGGAGTGGTGGGCCAAGGGGTCGGGCAGCGAGATGACCCTCGGCAAGGCGCTCGAGCCGGTGGCCGAGTTTCGCGAGAAGCTGCTGTTTGTGAAGGGGCTCTACAACGAGCAGGCCCGCAAGGGCAACATCCACTCCTCGCAGACGGGCAACCTGCTGTCGGGCGCCCCGCTCGCCTCGGGCGGCGAGATCCGCTCGGGCACCAGCTTCGACCAGCATCTGGCCCAGACCTACGGCCGGGGCACGAAGGTGCCAAGCCTCGTCTTGGGCTGCGAGAAGAGCAACCCCAGCGTCCACAAGAACTACTCGATGCTCTACAGCTCCCACATCTCCTGGAGCAGCCCGACGACGCCGACTCCGCTCGAGCTCTATCCGGCCCTGGCCTTCGACCGGCTGTTCAAGGACGAGGCCCATGCCGGCGACTCGAGCGTGCTCGACGCCGTGCTCGAGTCGGCCGCCGACCTCCGCCGCCGGGTCGGGCGCGCCGATCGGCGGAAGCTCGACGAATACCTCGACAGCGTCCGCGACGTGGAGACCCGGATCGAGGCGGCCGGCCAGAAGGGGGAATTGCAGGGCTGGCGGCCGGCCCTCGAGACGCCCGACATCCCCCGGCCGGCCGACGGCATCCCGCAGGACATCGCCGAGCACATGCGGCTGATGTGCGACCTTCTCGTGCTCGCCTTCCAGACCGACACCACCCGCATCGTCACGCTCAAGCTCAACAACGACCACTCGGCGCTCCGGTTCCCGAACCTGGAGCGGGTCGAGCAGCCGGGGCAGCAGATCGACTACATGATCCACCACCTCCTCTCCCACTCCGATGGCGACGACTGGCTGCGTGTGAACCAGTTCTTCACCGATCAGGTGGCCCATGTGGCCCGCCGGCTCGACGCGATCCAGGAGGGGGAGCGGACGGCGCTCGACAACTCGATCCTCCTCTACTGCTCGAGCATGATGGCCGGCGCCAAGCACGACAACGACCAGCTGCCGATGGTGGTGCTCGGCCGGGCCGGCGGCCAGATCGAGACCGGCCGGGTGCTCGATTATTCGGGCCGGCCCGACCGGCAGATGTGCCGGCTCTACCTGTCGCTAATGGAGAAGATGGGCGTCCGCGAGCAGACCTTCGGCGATGCCACCGCCCCCCTCGACGAGGTCTGAGCCGCTTCCCGGCCGCCCGGACAGAGCACCACCTTGCGGTTCCCCGCGCCGCCGATAACCGAAACCAATCGGCCTCAGCGGGCGACAAAACATGAGATTTCTGGCGATCTCGCAAGCCTAAAAAAACTGTCGACAGGCCTGTTGACAGCCGCGGGGTGGCCGGAGAGACTACTGCTTGTGGAAAGTTTGGGAGATGGGCGGATAACTCAACAGCACAATCCTGGCGATGATGGAGAAGTAAAGATGATTACGTCACGAAAGAAACAACAAATTCCAGGACGGCGGAGCGTCGTCCTGTTCATGCTTCTGTTCATGGTCGGCCTCTCCTCCTCCGCCTCGGCGGAGTTTGTCTCGGCTGTCAATGCGCTCGAGCCGATCGCCTATTGGCGGTTCCAGGAGGCTGATAAATCGAATGGAGCCGCACTCGTCAGTGAAACCGGCAATTTCAACGGCACCTATCACGTCGCTGCCGGCAGCAGCATTCAAACGGTCTCGGGACCGAACCTGCCCGGGCTTCAATCAACCGCCGCCCAGTTCAATGGCGGCCCCGGGGCCGCGGCGGCCAGCCCGGTAGACCAGCGGTCAAGCTGGGATTATGCCGACTTCAACGCCACTGGCCTGCCGATAGGCAACGCGTCTCGCAGCTGGTTCGGCTGGGTGAGGGTGATTCCGACGGACATTGTACCGGACTATCAGATTGCATTTGATTATGGGAATCAACAAATTGATCAGGCATTCATCGTCTTCTCAAAAGGAGGCACCAACCCAATTGACAGTGGCTACGCGTTGTCGTGGTGGGGTAGCTCGATAGCCGATTTAGAAGCTCAGGATCCCGATGTCTGGCAGTTTCTCGCGTACACACATGATTCAGCGACGGACACGCTCCGCATGTATGTCAATGGGTCTCTTGTCGATACAGCCAATCAAACTTTAAACACCCAGAACAATAATCTCGGCCCCGGCAGCACTCCGTTGGGCACGATAGCGTATGCAGGGAAAGAAAGGAGCAATTTTTCCGGTTGGCGAGGCGACCTTGCCGAGATGGCGATATTTGACAAAACGCTGTCCGACCAGGACATATCGAACCTCTATCAAGCAGCGTTGGTGCCGGAGCCAGGGCTCTTGTGGCCGGCGTTGGCAGCTGCCGCCGGCGGGATGGTGTTCCTCCGCCGGCAGGCTCGGGCGGCTCTCGGCAACCCCTTCGGCGGCCGGTCCTGAGGCGGCAATGCAATTACCCGGAGCGGTTCGGAAAACGTTCATCGTCATGGGAGCGGCGGTTCAGGTTCTGGGCGGGTGCGGCTCGCCGCCGGCGAACCGGGCCGATGTCGAAGGCACGGTGACGCTCGGCGGAATGCCGCTGGATCAAGGGTCCATCATGTTCGTGCCGGCCGAAGGAACCCGAGGGCTGGTGGCCGGCGGGCCGATCGACGGCGGCCGGGACCGCCTCACGGGGAAAGCCGGAGTGGCGATCGGCAGGAACGTGGTGGAGATTTCCGCGCCGCGGTCCACCGGCCGAAAGATTCAGCGCTATGGCCCCGGGACGACGGCTGTCGAAGAGATCGTCGAACGGGTCGCCGCGAGGTTCAATACGAACTCGACGCTGATTGTCGATGTCGAGGCCGGGTTGAACACGTTCGACTTCGAGCTGGCGGAAGACTGACGATTGGCTTTTGCGACGCTGGTAGTTTCGAGGCCTCGTCCATGAATGCACATCAGGCGGCCTGCGGCCGGGAGTTCGCCGGCCCCGACCGGCCCTGCCGGGGTTTTACGCTCGTGGAGCTTTTGGCCACGATCGCCATCGTCGGCGTGCTTGTGGCGCTGCTTCTGCCGGCCGTGCAATCCGCGCGGGAAGCCGCCCGACGCGTGCAATGCAAGAACAACCTCCACCAGATCGGTTTGGCGTTGCAGGGCTTCGAGGCGGCCACCGGGGCCTTTCCGCCCGGGACGATGGCACGGGCCCGTTTCTCCTACGACTACGCCGCCCACGATGGAAACGAGTGGCCGTACTTGCTCCACTACCTGCTGCCCCGTCTGGAAGCCGAGTCGTACTACAATGCCATCAACGGAAGCACGTTTCGGCTCCGCAATCCATGGGCGCATCCCGGAGACTGGACGAATCTCAATGGCGTGTCGCTCTCCGTGTTCCTGTGCCCGAGTGACGGCCGGACAACCGCCTGGTCGGATTTTTCCGGTCACCCCCATTTACCGAGCCCGCTGCGACTGCCGAAGAGCAACTATTTGGGCTTTTTTTGCGGGCTTCAAGACGCCGACAACTACGCCATCCCGCTCAATCGGGCGACCCGGGCCGTTTTTCGGCCGCATCTGGGAACCCCGCTGAGCATGATTCGTGACGGCACGAGCAATACCATGGCCGTCGGCGAATATTTGCGGGGCACGAGCGAGGTCGATCTGCGGGGTTACATGTACACCAACCGGGCGGGGCGGCAGTTCTTGTACGTGACACTTTCTCCCAATGCCACGGCCCCGGACCGATTCATTACCTGGGCAAGCGGATTTTGCCTGCCGGAGCATGACGACCCCGGGGCGAATCTGCCCTGCGTCGGCGGAAACGGTGACAACGACTTCGCTAGTCCGCGCAGCCGGCACCCGGGCGGTGTGAATGTCGTGTTTTGCGATGGCAGCGTTCGCTTCATGGTGGATGGCATTGACACGGCCACGTGGCGGGCCCTCGGCTGGATCGCGACGGGCCAGCCCGTCGGCGGGAATTTTTGACGCATGATCCTGAAAACCCTTGTTCGTGACCGGCGGCACCGTGGGCTTCTTCAAGACACGCCGCACGCTGTCGGAGCTGCCGTGGCCGCGGCCGGATATCAGACCAAGCGATCCGGCGGTGATAGGACGAGAAGTGTTTCGTTGCCAAGTCGCCAGCCGACAGGATCGAACGGGTGATCGTGCCGCGCCCCGAAAACACCCATCCCGTCACGACCGTCACCAAGCTCTCGAACGCAGGCGTTGTCATCGTCGGAGCCATTGCTTGCAGCAACACGATGAATCCGGGTACAAGATTCACGGCGAGCCTCCTTGCTCAAGGTGAATGGGGTTTGAAGTCCATCCACTTTGAAGGAGGCTCGCCGCTTTTCAGAGGGCAGTTTCAGCCCGGGAATCAGCTCTCAAAAACTGCAAAAGTCGTGTCCTTCCGGCAAGCCTGCGAATTCCCGGCGGCGGGAGGGTCGCCAGGGGCGGCATCAGGGCTCAGGGCACGTCGAGTTCGCCGTCGCCGCAGCGTTCGGCAGCCTCGAGGCGGTTGCAGAGTTCGAGAAGCTCATCCTGCAACGGGCCCGGCTTGGTCCGGTTGATCGAGTAGCAGAGGTTGCCGATCAATTGCTCGAGGTTGAAGCGGTCGATCGGAACGCACTCGATGTCGGGGCTCGCTGCACAGGCTTCGAGAGCGGCCTCGCTCTGTTCGAATGGATAGCCGTAGCTGTCCTGCTCCCGTCGAATCTGGAATCTCCGTGGGGATGGGTTAGCCTACCCTTTCCCTCGGAGGATTCCATCCCATGACCCAGCAACGCAAGCGTCTCTCCGGCCCTGAGAAGGTCGCTATCGTCAAGCGATACCTGATCGACCGGGTAGCGATCTCGGACCTGTGTGACGAGTACGGGCTCCAGCCCAGTCAGATCGAGCGGTGGCAGGCGGCGATGTTCGAGCACGGCGCCGACGTCTTCGACCTCAAGAAGGGGCGGCGTGCCAAGGCGGCCGAGTCGGCCAAGGACGCAAGGATCGCCCAACTGGAGGCGGTCGTGGCCCAAAAAGACGCCAAGATCGCCCAGAAAAACGAGGTGATCTCCGAACTCATGGAGGAGAACGTCCTGGCAAAAAAAGCCAGTGGGGAGCTCTGAAAGGACGCTGGGTTCCCCCCGATACCCGTGACGAAGTGATCGACTACATCGGCAAGTGGACGGCCCGTCCCGAGCTGCCCGCCAAGCGGGTCCTTGCCTAAGGATAGCCCGGCCATTGGCACTTCCGCAAGCATTGCCCGCCTGATGAGCGGCTCG
>JAQBZA010000261.1 GCA_027622795.1 Planctomycetota bacterium
AGACAAGCGCAGCCAGGATGGCGGAGCGCCGTCTGCATCCGAGAGAGCGGAGGGCCGGGCACCGATCCGCCGCAGGTGGATTGGTCGACCCTCCGCGAACGTCCGGCGACGGGTCACGGGCAGCCCCGAACGCCAGCCGCTGGCTTTCCCTCCCGCCGTGCTATTTCTTGATCAGATCCCGCACGGTCATCCCGCTCGGGATCATCGGCAGCACATGCTCCTGATACGGCACCTGGACGTCGAGCAGCGCCGGCCCGGGAGCGTCGATCAGCCGCTGGAGCGCCCCTTCAAGATCGGCCTGCTCCGACACCGTCTCGGCCTGCCAGCCGAAGCCCTGCGCGATCGCCACGAAGTCGGGATAGCGGCACTCCGGCGAGATGCCGTCGCCCTGTCCACAGGCCTCGGGGTTGTCAATCGGCCCGAGGTAGGTGTGGGCCCGGTTGCCCTTGAAGAACCGATCCTCCCACTGCACCACCATACCGAGGTGCTGGTTGTTGAGCAGCAGCACCTTCACCGGAATGTTTTCCGTCTTGCAGGTGGCAAACTCCTGGATGTTCATCAGGATGCTGCCGTCGCCGTCGATATCGACCACGAGCGACTCCGGGTGGGCTACCTTCGCCCCCATCGCCGCCGGCAGGCCGAAGCCCATCGTGCCGAGGCCGCTGGAGGAGAGCCACGTCCGCGGACGGCGAAACGTGTAGAACTGGGCCGCCCACATCTGGTGCTGCCCCACGCCTACCGTGATGATCGTGTCGCGATCAGCCGTGAGCCGCGACAGTTCGGCAATCGCCCGCTGGGCCACGATCCCGGGATAGCTTTCGTCGAAGGAGAAGGGATCTTCCTTTTTCCACTCGTTGATCTTGTCGTACCACGGCTGGAGCGAGGCCGTCGGCTTCTCGACGACCTTGTTGAGTTGATGGAGGGCATCCTCCACATCGGCCACGATCGGCACATGCACGAGCTTGTTTTTGTTGAGTTCGGAGGGATCAATATCGATGTGCACGATGAATCCGTGCTGGGCGAATTCCGCCACCTTGCCGGTCACCCGGTCGTCAAACCGCACGCCGATCGCGATCAGCAGATCGGCCTCGTCGACGGCGTAGTTGGCATACACGCTGCCATGCATGCCGAGCATGTCGAGCGAGAGCGGGTCGTCACCGGGGTAGGCCCCCAGGCCCATGAGCGTCATCGTGACGGGGATGCCCGTCTTCCGCACCAGTTCCCGCAGTTCGTCCGACGCGTCGCCCGTGATCACTCCGCCGCCGGCGTAGATCACCGGCCGCTTCGACCGCTTGATCGCCGCCGCCACCTGCGCGATTTGCTCGGGGTGGGCCTGCCGTGCCTCGGGGTGATAGCCCGGCAGGTTCATCGCCGCCTCGTAGTCGGGCACGATGTTGGTGAGTTGGATGTTCTTCGGCAGGTCGATCAGCACCGGCCCGGGCCGCCCGGTCGTCGCGATGAAAAATGCCTCCCGGATCACGCGGGGAATGTCGTTGGCGTCGGTCACGAGGTAATGGTGTTTCGTGATCCCGCGGCAAACCTCGACGATCGGCGTCTCCTGAAAGGCATCAGTACCGATCACGCTCGTGCCCACCTGCCCGGTGAGTGCGATGAGTGGCACGCTATCCATCTTCGCATCGGCGATCGCTGTCACGAGGTTGAGTGCGCCCGGCCCACTCGTCGCCATGCACACGCCCGGCTTGCCGGTGGTGCGGGCATAGCCCTGGGCCGCGAAGCCGCCCCCCTGCTCATGCCGCGGCAGGATGGTACGGATCTTGTGCTGATACTTCGTCAGCGACTGGTGGAGCGGCATGCTCGCGCCACCGGGATAGGCGAAGATCACCTCCACGCCCTGACGCACCAGTGATTCAACGACCACATCGGCCCCGCTGGCAAAGGCTTCGGTGGCTTTGGGGGCAGAGGCAGTGGCCATGGGACGGGCTCCTCGGGGCAGCGGGACACAAAACGAGCTTCCTTAAAAATACACGATAAATACCCCACCGCATCACATGGTAAAAAAGCGGGCCGGCAAGGCGGGAATACGTGGTTCGCCTCCCCGTTGAGACGCGTGCGGCCCGCGACTTTGGAGCCACAATCCATGATTCGGCCACTTTTTTTGGCATCTTTCGCCCTGACCTTGGCATTTCCCATCACGCTCGGGGCCGTGGAACTGACCCTGACGGCCCCCCGCGACTTTCAAGTGGTGCAACGCAGTTCGCCCGGCAAGGGGCTCGTGCGGATCATGGGGGACTTGTCCCGAGACATTCCTGCCGGTGATGCCGTGATCGAAGCCCGGCTGACTGATGGCACGGGGGAGGCTCCCTGGCTGCGGGCCGGTGGCACCGTGGCCGGCCGTCGTGTCACGGCCGTGATCCCGGCAGCGGCGGGGGGATGGCGACGGCTGGAAGTGCGAATCGTCAAGGATGGGAAGGAACTCGCCCGGGGTGCCGTCGCCCATGTTGGCATCGGCGAAGTGTTCGTGGTGGCCGGTCAATCGAACTCGGCGAACCATGGCGAGGAGAAACAGCGGCCGCAGACCGACCTCGTTGTTGCGTTCGACGGTCAAGCCTGGCGACCAGCCCACGATCCCCAGCCCGGCGCGAGTGGCAATGGTGGAAGTTTCCTGCCTGCCTTTGCAGACGCCGTCGTCGCTGCCGAACATGTGCCGGTGGGTATCATCGCCTGCGGAATCGGTGCGACGAGCGTACGGGAGTGGCTCCCGCGGGGCGTGCCATTTCCGCATCCTCCCACGATTGAAGCGCGGGTTCAGCAGCGTGCTGATGGACAATGGATGAGCAAGGGAGACGCCTATTCAATGCTCGTCGGAAGGATGAAGTCAGTCCTGCCAAACGGATTTCGGGCCGTCCTCTGGCATCAAGGCGAGAGCGACGCGAACCAGAAGGATCCATCGCGTACCTTGCCGGGCAGCCTATATCGCGAATACCTCGAGAGGATCATCACCGAGTCGCGGCGGGATATCGGCTGGCCAGCCCCCTGGTTTGTCGCCCAGGCCAGCTACCATGTGCCGGGAGACGAGGGGAGCGATGACATTCGCAACGCGCAGGCATCGCTGTGGCAGGATGGCATCGCCCTGCAAGGGCCCGATTCCGACGCCCTCAGGGGCACTCTCCGCGAGCGTGCCGGCAAGGGTGTGCACTTCAGTGGGGCGGGTCTCCGCGTCCACGGTGAAAAGTGGGCAGACAAGGTGGTGCCCTGGCTGCAACGGCAGTGGACCGAGCCCCGCGCGGCTGACGGCGGCACGGAATGGTCGGAGTATGCCCAACTGCCGGAGAGCCACAGCATCGGCTGGGTCAACGCCCATGTGCGGGCGAAAAACGCCATTCGCTGGGACGGCGTACTCGACGAAGCGAAGTGGGGCACGCCTTCACGCAGCAGGCGATTCTCCGTGACTGGGATTGGCAGATCACCACTGCCCAGTGGCGGGAAGCGGTCGAGCAGACGGGTGAGGGCCGCCATGACGAGGTGAAGTTTGACCTCTGGCTCCCGAACGGGGTGCCGGTCATTCATGGACTCGTCGTGATCTCCGGCCATGGGAGTGGTGAACCTCTCTACCACCGTGCCGACCTCCGGTCGCTCGCAAAGGATCTTCTTTTCAGCGAGATGGCGCCGTGAGCCCGTGAGCCATTGAGCCCGCCGCGATATACTCCGGGGGCGTGGCGACCAACACCACAAGCCAGACCGGGCGCTTGCGCGGGCTGGCCACGACGCTCGAATCTCATCGCGGGTTCGCCGACGTCATCGCCAGCCTCACGCAAGGGCATGGCGGGGCGATCGGCGGAACCTGGGGATCGAGTTCTGCGCTGACGGTCGCAGCGGTTGCCCAGGCCCAGGCTCGCGAGCAGGCTGGGCTGGGTGAGTGCGGGCTGGTCGTGGTCGTGCTTCCCCATCCCGCCGATGCCGACGCCTTCGCCGACGACCTGGCGATCTTCACCCACGACAGCGTTGCCGTGCTGCCGGCGCTCGAGACGCTCGGCGAGCCCGATGACGCCACGCTCGCCGATCCCGCCGAGCCCGAGCGGCTCGCGCTCGTGAAGCGGCTCACCGGGCCGGCCGACCAGCATCCCCGGATCATCGTCACCACGATCCAGGCCCTGCTCACGCTGCTCGATGACCCCCGTGAGGTCGAGGAGAGCACGCGGCGGCTCGCGGTGGGCGGCAGTCTTGATCCGGCCGAGTTGAGCGACTGGCTCATCGCCCGCGGCTGGGAGCAAGTGGACGCGATCGACTCCCCCGGCACGTTCGCCCGCCGCGGCGGCATCGTCGATCTCTTCGCGGCCGACTGGGATCGACCCGTTCGCATCGATCTGTTTGGCGACGAGATCGAATCGCTGCGCACGTTTGACACGGTCACGCAGCGGAGCGTCGACACGCTCCCGTCGATCGACCTCACAGCCCTTGTGCATCGGCGGGCCGATGGCACCACGCCGGCACGGCGCACGCATCTGGCCGACGTCGTGCCGGCCGGGAGTTGGTGGGCGCTCGTCGAGCCGGGCGAACTGGCGGAGGAAGCCCGCCGCATGCAGCAGCGGCTGGCCGACGTGGCCGGGGTCGGTGAGCCCGAAGACGTCTTCGCTCGCATCTATAAATATCCCTCCGTCACCCTGGCGGCCGTCGCGCCGTCGAGCCTCGAGGCCACGGCCACCCTCGCCGTCGAGAGCGTGGAGCGGTTTACCGGCGTCCTCGATCGGGTCCGTGAGGAACTCGAGACGGTCGGCCGCGATCAGGAGGTGTGGGTGATCGCGCCAAGTGAGGCCGAGGAGCGGCGGCTGACGGAACTCCTCGCCGGCACCGCGCCCGATCGCTCCGGCCGGCTCCACTTTGCCCAGGGGCATCTCTCCGGGGGCTTCCGACTGGTGCCCGAGAAGATCGTGCTTGTGGGCAGCGCCGAACTGTTCTGCCGCGAGGAGGCGGCCGCGGCCCGGGCCCCGCGGCAGCGGCTCTCCCGGGCGATCGATACGTTCCTCGATCTCCACGAGGGGGATTACGTCGTCCACGTCGCCCATGGCATCGGCCGCTACCGGGGGCTCAAACTCCTGGAGAAGCAGGGCCGCACCGAGGAGTTTCTGGAAATCGAGTTTGCCGAGAGCACGAAGATCTACGTGCCTGCATCGGCGATCGACCTTGTCCAAAAATATGTCGGTGGCGGCAAGCTCTCCCCAAAGCTCGCCAAGGTCGGCGGCGCGTTGTGGGAAAAACAGAAGCA